>JAYVSP010000393.1:0-3987 GCA_043775215.1 Planctomyces sp.
ATGTACGCCGTGCCGCACTTGATCGCATGACACGCGATCGCGATCCCCTCAATGATCTGATGCGGATCGCCCTCCATGATGATCCGATTGTTGAACGTCCCCGGCTCGGACTCGTCCGCGTTGACCGCGAGATACACGGTCGCCGCATCCTTCGGCAGAAACGTCCACTTCACGCCGGTCGGAAACCCCGCCCCGCCGCGGCCTCGCAGGCCGGACGCCTTCACGGTCTCTGTCACTTCCGCCGGAGCCATCTTGAGCGCCTTCTCCAACGCCCGATAACCGCCGTCGGCCCGATACGTCTCCAGCAAAGCACTGTTCGGCTTCCCGATCCGTCTCAACAACACTGGTTCAAAAGTTGGCACGTTGAAAATGTCCTTGGTCCGTTGTCAGTTGTTCTTGTTCTTGTTCTTGTTGATTTCACAAACCCGATCCAACCGCGTTCATATCCAGCCAATCGTCGATGAGTTGAACGCGATCCAGAAACGTCAGGTTTTCGACGTTGAGCAAAGCCGCCTGCGCGAACTGCTTGCGATTTTGCAGGAATCGTTGAAACGAGCTGGCATACTCATGGCCACCGGGCAAACGCCGGTTGGGCTGAACCGTTTGTAGCCAGTCGCGAATCGCGGTCACAAGTTGATTGGGTTGATCTTTGTGCGGCACCGGATCTTGTCCAGCGATGTCGGACACGAACTTCTGATAGCGGTGTGACTCCGTGTCCAGGATCAAACAGACCTTGTTTCGTTGGCGCGGACCGAATCGCTTCGCGCCCAACCAAATCCCTAGCTCCAACGGCATGTTGAATCTCGGCAACTGGGAGGGCTGGCTGAGTTGGACTCTCGAAAGGTCGTGAATGGCGAGGCGGCATTCGGCAATCATTCGGTACAGTTTTTCAATTCGAACCTCGCTTCCGTCGATGACCTCCAGGGCACATCGCGGCTGAAAACCGCAAGCGCTCAGCGTGAACAACATCGCGTCAAACAAGGGCCGATAGTCATCATCGAACGGGCAATTGATAAAAACGTCCTCTGACGCAGCACGCATAACGACAGCCTCTATGACTTGGTGGCTTTGCGACAGGGTTTCTCTGTGAGCGATTTCTCTGTGAGCGATTTCTCCGTGAGCGATTTCTCCGTGAGCGATTTCTCAAGGTCCGCTAGATTGATGCCGCTTGAGGCTGCCATCGCGGTCAAAACCGCGCGGCGAATCTCGATGCGCGATAGATTGCCCCGCCTGCGAATCCGAGGTCGCGGCGGCCATGGGATTCCATCTGGCGCGACACCCTGCATGCCACTCTTGATGGCCTCTTGTGTCCGCCGCAAGGACTCACGAACCGCTTTGTCGCTCAACCTCACCACGGGACTGTTCGGCTCACATATCGTTGTGATCTTTCCGCCAGCCTTCCTCGGTTTCGGTGATTTCGACTGTGGCATGATCACAACTCCTGCTTGCGAACATTTTCAAATTCAATCTGAAATTCAGCCGATCTTAGCAACGATGCCGAACCCTGATAGCATCGGTCACAACTTCTCAATCACTTCGCTCGCCGTTTCGGTCGTCAGGCAGACATGGCATTCGTCGTTGGCCAACATGCAGGGGGCACCTTCGCAGGCTCCGAGGCATTCGGCGAATTCGAGCGTGAATTTGCCGTCGGGAGTCGTGTCTCCCGGTTGCAGGTGATACTTCTGGCAGAGTTCGGCCAGCAGTTCCTCGCCGCCGCGCAACATGCACGACAGGCTGCGGCAGACTTGCAGCCGATGCTTGCCGAGCTTGTGTTCCGGGTCGCGGAAGAAGCCATAGAAGCTCATCGTGTCGTGAACTTCCGCCGGGTGCAGTTCCAGAATCTCGGCGATCTCCTTGATCGCTTCGAGCGGCACGCACCGCAGCGCGTCCTGCACATGATGCAACGCCGGCAACGTCACCGCCTGCTTCGTCGGATACTTCGGCAACTCGGCCAGAATTCTCTGTCGGATGTCTTCGGAAAGGAAACTCATTTCACAGTGGCTTTCTGGATGATCGCTCGACCGTAGGATGGCCGCCCTCGGCCGTCCGTTCGATTTGAGATTTCAGATTTCAAAACACAGACGGCCGAGGGCGGCCATCCTCCATCAATTATTCGTCGCCCCATCGAGTCGCTAGATCGAACAACTTTCGCAATCCCAAAACCAGTCCCGGCAAGCGCGGAGTCGAAAAGGTCTCGTTGGCTGAAAACATTTTCTTTGTTCGCCGACCATTCTTCTGTGTCCACACGGTCAGAATTTCGGTGAAGCGGTCGAAAATCCAATACTCCGAAACGCCTGCGTCGAGATATTCGTCTCGCTTGGTCTCGTAATCGCGCACCCAATCGCGACGGTCCTTCGATACGAACTCTACTGTGATCGTCGGCGTTTCGTTTTTGCGAGGCAGTCTCCCTAACCCCGCCCAGATCGCGCGATCGGCTCGGCGACGGTTGTTACCCGTCTCAACATCGTGTTCGGGGACCGTCAAATCAAGTGCCGAGCCTTGCGGATGATGCTCTTGGTACGTCCGCAGGATGTGTCCAAGTTCTTCGTTCGGATCGCGTTCGTTGAGCACAGGAGCGTGTGACACAATCAATACTCCGTTGACGAGTTCGTAGCGCCAGCCTCGTTCAAATTCGCCGCGATCAAATTCGCGCAGCGACATCACTCGCCCGTTGTCCGTCGGCCCGAAACTCGGCGGGAGTTTTGGATTGAGTTTCGGTTTTGGTTTGGCTCGCGTGCGACGTTTGGTGATGGTCAACATGACAAGCCCCTTCTTTTGGTTGTCAGCAATTCAAGCACGAGGTCCGTTCGGACTACTTTGGAATGGAAACTCATTTCACAACGGCTTTCTTGGCTCTTGAAATCGTAGGCAGCGTCTTCGCCCTACTTACTGTCCTAAGACGATTCCAAACTCTTTCTCAACATCTTCCAGGCTGACTCGCGGTTCCTTGCCACGTTCTTCCATCAATTTCCAGAATTTGTCGCTGAGGCCCAGTTCAATTTGCTCTTGGTCGAGTCCGTGGATTCCAAAGTACACGCCAATCGGATTTCCATTTCTGGTGACAATGACCTGGTCTTCTTCGCTGACATCCAAGAACGATTCTTTCGTGACATCGTTGGCTTCTAGGGTCTTCATAAGATGTCCTCCGTTGTCAGATGAGGCGGTTTGTGGCGGATCGCCTTGACGACGACGTTTTTCGTTCTGGTTTCGATTTCAAAAAACACTCGGTACTCATCGACTTTCAATTCTCTCGTGTCGCCCACTTGATCCCAAGGAACCTTGAGGCCATGCAATGCCTTGCAGTTATTGGTTTCCACATCCGGTTGTGATGTTAGCACCTGTCGGATTCTTTCGAGAACGGCCTGTCGGTCGAATGGCCGCATCTCTCGCAATTCTTGATGAGCACTGACAGTCAGTTCGACCGTGAACTTCGCCATGATCTCGCCCTTCCGCCTGAAGGCGGGACTACGAACTTACCGATCCAACTCCGCTGCGATGATGTTCAGGCTGCCGAGCACCGCAACCACATCGCTGAGCATCAGGCCGGGGATGATGTGGGGGAAGACGGCGAAGTGGATGTAGCTCGGCGGCCGGCAGCGGGCTCGGTACGGTTTTGAGCTGCTGTCGGCGGTGATGTAGAAGCCGAGTTCGCCGTTGGGGCTTTCGGTCGCGGCGTAGATCGACTCGGTCGGGGTCGGGAAGCCGCGGTTGGGCATGATCACTTCGAAGTGGTGGATCAGGCCCTCGATCGACTGGTACACGTTCGACTTGTTCGGCAGGACGGCTTTGCCTTCGGGGTCCACGTTGATCGGGCCAGCAGGAATATTCTCGACGGCCTGCTCGATGAGCTTGATGCTTTCGAGCATCTCGTGCATGCGGACGAGATATCTCGCGTAGCAGTCGCCGCCGGTGGTGCAGATGACTTTGAAGTCGAGGTCCGGGTACGCGAGATACGGCTCGTCCTTGCGGAGGTCGCGGACCACGCCG
>JAYVSP010000394.1:0-3805 GCA_043775215.1 Planctomyces sp.
CCCGCACATCGTCCTTGAGTTTGCCGACATCCATGACCTCGAAATAACCGATCGCACCAATTCACGCAGCACCAGTTTCCGCACAAAATAGACAGCTACAGCGAACACGAGAGCAAGCCAAGAGCCAGTATCGGCAGGCTGTCGCCGCAGGCGAGTTGATGGTCTTTGTTCGAGACGAAACACTACGCGTGTTTCGTTCGTATGTCTTTCCGAACTCAAGCAACGATCAACAGACACCGGATGCACGCTCGACAAAATGAAATCGGTTTGAACGTCGCTCGCTGTCGAGGTCGAAACACAATTGTCGGCGGATGGTCTGTCGGCGAACTGCAAGCGGATTGGCACTTGAAAGGTCAATGAACCGCACTGCGCCCAACAAAGTTTGCGGCATTTTTTTCAACCGTTCTCGCTGCTAAATGACCGTGCGTGATTCGTGTCGATCGTCAATGTTTGATTCACCATCAGCCGGAACGCGTTAGCGTCCGGTTTTCGCCGATCAGAACCGGATGCTAACGCATTCCGGCTGATCAGATTGGGATCGACACGAATCACGCACGGTCATTTAGACTGCATCGGACTCAATTCGGAGTGCCGGTCCATGCATTTTCGCTACTACCTTGATCCTGACACCGGGCAACCGCATGTTTATGGTCACGGGGTCAGTGAAGATGAAGTCGATTTGTGCTCCGGCATCCGGGTGAAGACATCGTGGGTCGCGACAACTCTCGCCAAGCCTTGGGGCAAACATCGGCTGGGAGATACCTTCGCGTCATCTACGTTCCTGATCCCGAACCGGATAGCATCTTTGTCGTGACAGCGTTCGAGTTGCGAGGAAAACCACTCCAGGCATATCGGCGTCGGCAACGCCGCAGGAGACGACGATGATCGAACAACATTTTCCACCAGGTTGGGATGCTGATCGAGTCCAGCGACTCGCTGAGCATTACGAACAGCTTTCGGAAGACGAACAAACTGCCGAAGACGAACTCGGTGTTATGGAAGCAAACGGCCAAACCGTGATCTCCGTTCCGGAAGAGTTGCTGCCAGCGATCCGAAACTTGTTGGCAACACAAAAGAGCGCATAACCAAATAGCGCCCAACATGTATATGGCCTCCTAAAGATTTTGTCCTCACAAGTTTGTTGACAGAGTTCTCCGTGTGGTTCGGGTTGAGACGCTACGGCTGTGCTTCTGCAAACGGTGTCGATTCGACCGGATCGCTCCGGTGCGACGCACCAAACATGTCTTGAGGGTGTGTGGGCATCCTATCCGTGTGCTTGTGGTTCGCGCCAGTAGTCCCAAAGAATTCACGAACGCGAACCACATGCACACGGGCAGAAAGCCACACGGATGAGGACAAATCATAAAACGAGAACTGGAATTCATCCAATGGGTTACTTCGCTTGAGTCTCCTCATTGGAGTCAGCACACACGGCTGATTACACTGCCGCCCCATTGATTTCTGACACAACTTTTATTTCGACGTGGAGGCAGATCCCATGCGATCGCGACGAGACATCCTGACGTGGCTTTGTGCCGGTTCATTGAGTCTGTTGACCTGCCTGGCACAGACCGGCATCGCGCAGGACAAACCGCTGGTGCCGGACAAGAATTTGGAAGCGGCCCTCAAAGCCGAGTTGAAGAAGAAGGCAGAAGAACCGCTCAAGGAAGAGGATCTCAAGAATGTCTTCTTCCTGGAAGCCAAGAAGAAAGAGATTGCGGATCTCACCGGGTTGGAGAAGTGCCCGAACCTGGCGCTCATCAATTTGTCGGGGAACAAGATCGCCAACGTGTCGCCGCTGGCCGGGCTGAGCAATCTGCAATCACTCGATCTGTCCAAGAACCAGATCGCCGACGTCGGGCCGCTCGCGAAGCTGGAGAAGTTGCAGTACCTGCAACTCGAAGAAAATCAAATCGAAAAGGCCGACGCACTGGCCGGGCTGAAGAAGCTATCGGCGCTGTACCTGACGAAAAACAAACTCGCGTCGGTCGAGCCGCTGGCGGGTCTGGAAAAACTGGCGTCGCTGTATCTTGGACAGAACTTGATCGAAGACATCGCACCGCTGAAGGGCTTGAAGTGGGTCAACAATCTCGACCTGCGAAATAACAAGGTGAAAGACCTGGCATCACTGTCCGGTTTCACCGAGTTGCGATTCACATTCCTGAGCGGTAACCAGATCACGGACCTCGCCCCGCTGGTAGTGATGGCCAAAGCGGACACCGAGGGTCAGCAACGCTTCGCTCCGTACTGGAAGCTGTATCTCGGCGAAAATCCGCTCAGCGATGCCGCGAAAGCTCAAGTCGAAGAGTTAAAGAAACTCGGAGTGCGAATTGATCCGAAGTAGCCAAGAGACTTCCCCCACCGACCCCGTGTCGGTGGTGAATTGACGACTATCTAGCTACCCGAATTTCTGATAAATCGTTGTAGCGACAAGGCATTTATCCACCGACACGGGGTCGGAGGGGAAGTTTTTACAAACGAGCTTCCAGGCGGTTGCCGGCGGCTTTCCGGGTCAGGATCTCGCCCAGGGAGTTTTGTCGCTTCAACTCTGTCTTACGGTCGGCCCGGCACGTTATAAGCGACTCGATCACGGCCAGTCTGCGGTTGACGCGATCGCCAGTGTTTGGCGAAGTCCATTTCTCACACGGCAACTCATCACGAGTGCCACTTGCGAGGACAAACATGTCTCCTCTGTTGACCCTTCATGCATGGATTCTCAGTGCGGTCATCCTCTTCGGCGCGACGAATGCCTCGTTCGCTCAGCACCACGGCGGCGGCGGACATCATGCGGGTGGTGGTGGCGCGATGCACCACGGTGGCGGCGGAATGGGCGGCGGCTCCGTTCATCATCATTCCGGCGGCAGCTATTACGGTGGGGGCGGCGGTTATTATGGCGGTGGTTTTTACGGAGGAGGCATCGGGTATCCAGGCTACTCCACCGGCTTCGGGTATCCCGGCTATAACAGTGGATATGGCTACCGCTCGTACGGCTATGGCCCGCGTGGATATGGTACTGGGCTTGGCATCGGGATTTATTCCAGTCCCGGCTACTACTACTCGAACCCCGGTTACGTGACGCCCCAGTATGCGACACCCGTCTATACGTCCCCCAGCTCCGTGATCGTCATCCCGAACACAACAGCGGCACCGCCCAGGTTCAACAACGGTCCCATTGTCATTACCAACGCGGCGACAAATGACAAACCGACCGAATACACGCTCAATGGATTGCGCTTCTCGATCAATCCGGGCCAGTCTCAAAGGTTCAGTCATGACCGCGACTGGATCGTGGAGTTCGACCGCGGAGATGGACGGAGCCTGGCCATGTATGGCCTCAAGTCCGCGACCTACAAATTCAAGATGACCGACAAAGGCTGGGAACTGTTTGAGGCCGCGAATGCACAACCGTCCGTCAGTCTTGAACCCGCGAACGATTCCGTGACCATCCGGCCGAAATCCGCCGATGCGGTCGCACCGAAGCCCGGCGATGACCCAACTACGGTCGTGCCTCCCGTTAAAGCGCCAAAGGTGCCCGATGAAGAGGCTCCCAAGCCAGACGTTCAATCGCAATGATTCTTCTGCTTGGCGAAATCAAAGGGGGCACCGATAAAGCGAGTACGAAAAATCGAAGGAAACGACGAATCGGTCCGGCCATTCGTCGTCTCCTTCGGTTCGACGTACTTCCACTCCGGAATTATTCTTCACGCGGGCGAGATTGATGCTTTGTTTAACCCCAATGCCATCGGCATGGGCGCGGTGGATACGACTCGCGCACGCCGATGGCGTTGCGGTTAAACATCTCTCA
>JAYVSP010000395.1:0-4090 GCA_043775215.1 Planctomyces sp.
CACATCTGCTGGAGACCACGATGAGTTACCTTGATCCTCCGCGTTTGACGTTTGTCGGTAAGTTCTTCGCGAACGTGCCGACGTTGAACAATTTCCCGCCGTACTTCAATCCGGATTATCCGTTCTTTGGCGCGAGCGCCGGAGACTGGAACACAAACGGCGATTGCGTGTTTCAATTTCGAGATGGCTCGGTGCGCGGCGTCACGGACAGGAACGGCGTGAGCTCGACCGATGCGACCGTCGATCCCGTGATTGGCGCGGTGGTGACTACCAATCTGATGGGACCGAATGCGATTCCTGGAACGCTCGGCGTCGGCAAGATCGTGGATCTTGACGTCGATCAGCGGCGCGTGACGCAGTTGTATGGCGTGCAAATCTCGATCGTGCTGTCAGAAGACGTTTGGGTCAGCGGCCAGCTTCAAATCTGCAACATGCGCGATTTCTGGGGATCAAGTGCCGTGTTCCAGTCGGTGCTGTCCGAACTTCAGTGGCAGGGGGACGTCGCTCGCTCGGCGTATCTGACGCAACTCCGCGCGATCGCCGTACAGAACGGCAATCAAGTTTCGATCAAAATGATCCTCGACAACTTTTCGATCAATCCGGTTGACCCCGACAAGAACCTGGTCGGTCGAGTGGTCGGGGTGATCGGGCCATATTCCTTGGGCGAGCCACGACAGTTTGTGGCCGAGCGGCGATTGACCAAAACATTTTGCTCGCCATCAACGTTGCCGACTTTCACGCCGCCGCCACCGCCGACTGACGAGCCCATGTCGCCCGTGCAAGTCGACGGGACGTTGTTCTGGCCCGCGCCTTGCCGAGTTGACCAGACACGCAAAAAATTGGTGGTCGATCTCGGCAATTCGGTCAAGTTCGCAGCGGCCGGAGGCGAAGCGGTCGTGAACTCAATGTGGGCCGCGATCATGCCGTCCGAGGCCGAGTATCAGGCTGGCCAGTTGAAACCGAAACTGCTCATCCCGCCCCTCACTTCGAGCAAGCAGGCGTACGAAACAACCGGCCGCATCGGCGAGGTGGACCTGAGTGATGACGATCTCGCACGGCTTGCGGACCATCGCATTTGCCTGCTGGCTCCCGACGCGTCACCTGAAAACCCACCGGTGAATGCACCTCCTACTCCGCCCAAGAATCCTTGGCCGGTCCTGGCGGAAGAACGTGACGGCCGATTCGTCGATCTGGATGATTGGGTCATGCGGCTCAATCCCGGCGAGTCGGCATCCGTCGAGTTGTACGCCCGGCGGTTCGGCCAACCGCTCACCGACCAACGATTGGCGCTCACTCCGATCGACTACCCTTGCACGTGGGTGACGATCAATCAGCCACTCAGCACGCTCGCCGGGGAGTTTCCGTTTTTCGTGACCACAGACGCGAACGGCAAAGCGCTCATCACCGTCACGGCGCGGCCGGGTCCGATTCAAGGACTGCCGCCGGCTCGCGTGCCGGTTTTCAGTCAGGTGTATCAGCTTGGAGATGTCACCGGCTGGCAGGCGTGGGGCCAAGTCGGGCCACCGGTCCCGCCCTACTTGCTTGCGTCGGAGGATTATCCCATCGACTTCAAAGCCGCGATTTTGAGCGTGCTGGTCTTCAACGAAGGTCCGCCGATTCCAAATCCCACATGGGATGACGTGAAATCCATGTTCACGCATTACGCCCGGATGTACCCGGCGATGAAAGAAATGATCGACCTGTCGAGCGAGCAAATGGTCCGGGCCTACGCGGCCAGAATCTACGATGTGATGAGTAAGCCGCTGAGCGATCCGTACCACATGCCGGTGACGCGCGATTTGTCCGCGTACCACCGCCGGTTGATGCTCGATTTCTTACGACCGATTGCGCAACGCGGAACACCACCACCTCCCGTAGCGCCAGTTGTGGCGTGATTCAAAGGGAAGCTATGTCCGAACCTCTGGTGTACCTCAATGGCCAGTTCATTCCGGCCTCGCAGGCGAGTCTGAAGATTTATGACGCGGGCGTCGTGCTCGGCGCAACCGTGACCGAGATGACTCGCACATTTCGGCATCAGCCGTTTCGGTTGGAGGATCACATCGCGCGATTGTTTCGATCGTTGAAGTACACGCGCATGGATATCGGCCTGACTCCAGAACAACTCGTTGCGGTGTCGCGTCAGTTGCTCGCGAACAACACGAATTTGATCGCCGATGACGATGAGGTCGGACTGATCCATTTTGTCACGGCGGGAGAATACGGCTCGTACGTGGCCTCGCCCGAAGTCGCCGTGCGAACCGGACCGACGATCTGTGCTCACACATTTCCGTTGCCGTTCACTCTGTGGGCCGAGCGAATTCGTACCGGGGCGCATGTCGTTACGCCGAGCATTCGGCATGTGCCACCGCAGTGCTGCGATCCGAAAATGAAGTCTCGCAGCCGGATGCACTATTACCTCGCGGACCAGGAAGCACGGTTGGCCGATCCGCAGGCGCTGGCGCTGCTGCTGGACCTCGACGGCAACGTGGCCGAAACCAGCGGTGCGAATTTTCTGATCGTCGAACACGGCGCAATTGTCTCGCCGACACTGCGTAACACGTTGCCGGGTGTCAGTCGTGCGGTAGTGATTGAGTTGGCCGATCGACTCGGCATTCCGTTCGTCGAGCGGGACATTCAGGTCTTTTCGGTGATGAACGCCGACGAGGCGTTCTTGGCGAGTACTCCGCATTGCCTGTGTCCGGTCACGAAAATCAACGGCGTAATCATCGGTGACGGCCAACCGGGGCCGGTCTATCGCCGATTGATGGCCGCTTGGAACGAACTCGCCGGGTTGGACATTGCCGGACAATTCCTTGCGCGAATCGGTTAAACGACGATTCTCATCCAACGCACTTTTCAGGCGGGAACTGTTCCACTAGAAGTCATCGAAGTCCAACTTCACGACGCGAGAAAGGTCTGGTTCATGGCGACAATCCTGGTTACTGGCGGTTGCGGATTCATCGGATCGAATTTCGTTCGGCAGCAACTGGAGATGTACCCCGAACAGTCGATCATCAATATCGACTCGCTGACTTATGCGGGAAACTTGGAGAACCTGGCCGACCTCGCGAGTGACTCGCGGTATTCGTTCCAGCATGGCGATATTGTCGATCGAGCATTCTTAGAAGGCGTGCTGAAGTCGGCGAAGGTCGATGCCGTCGTCCACTTCGCAGCAGAGAGCCACGTGGATCGAAGCATTCTCGACAGCGGGCCCTTCGTGCGGACGAATATCGTCGGAACGCAAGTGCTTATGGATGCCTGCCGAGCGGCTGGAATCGAGCGGTATCTGCAAGTCTCGACCGACGAAGTTTACGGCAGTCTCGGTGCCGAGGGCTTCTTCACCGAGGAAACTCCTCTGGCTCCGAACAGTCCGTACTCGGCCTCAAAGGCGGCTGCCGATCTTTTGGTGCGCGGTTATGTTCACACCTTTGGATTTCCAGCGGTGATCACGCGCTGCTCGAACAACTACGGGCCGTACCAGTTCCCAGAGAAGTTGATTCCGCTGTTCATCTCGAATGCATTGAAGGATCAGGCACTGCCGGTTTACGGCACGGGCGAGAACGTTCGTGATTGGATTCACGTCCTGGATCACTGCCGTGGGATCGACGCCGCGCTGCGGAAAGGGCGAGTCGGCGAAGTCTACAACTTCGGCGGACACAGCGAAGTGCGCAACATCGACCTGACTCTGACGCTGCTCGAATTGCTCGGCAAGCCGAAGACGTTGATCAAGTATGTCGCCGACCGACCCGGCCACGATTTGCGATATGCGATCGACTGCCGCAAGGCCGAAACGGAACTCGGCTGGAAGCCGCAAGCCACCTTCCGCGAGGGACTGAAAGAAACGATCGACTGGTATCTGGCCAACACGGCCTGGATCGACCGCATCAAGTCGGGCGAGTACCGCAAATATTACGAGCAGCAATACGGCAGCCGGCTGTGACGAGATGCGGAAGAAGTTGATCGTTGGTTATTGGTCGTTGGTCATTGGATTCGGAAATATGAACATTGATGCGCCCGACAAAAGTCCGATTTGACGTGGGGCAGGTTTTCAACCTGCCCGCGTTTCACGGCAGTTCCGGCAGGTTAAAAA
>JAYVSP010000396.1:0-2098 GCA_043775215.1 Planctomyces sp.
CGCTAGCGTCCGGTTCGGAATGTCGATTGACTCATGAACCGGACGCTAGCGCGTTCCGGCTGATCGGAAAAACCTCATTCTTCCCCGCGTGAAGAATAAGACGGTCAAAGAAAAACGCCGCGCCCTTCGGATGACTTCACTATGAATGCCGCCTTCATCACTTTGGCCAAGACTGCTACGATCTGTCCGGCACTGAAATCCTCGAACAGAAAACAGTAACGGTGCGACAGCGCGGCACGGTCATGGCACATCAGGCGAACGGAATCGCGGAGCCATTGCAATCGAGAGACGCTTCGGCCGGAAAAGGCTCGCCGCGTGCGCGGCTCTTGTCGCACAATCTGCGAGTGAGCCAAGCGGATGCGGCTTCGTTCGGCGTGATGATCGGCTTGGGCGAGACCTACTTGCCACTGTTCGTGCTGACCGTCGGCTTGGGCGAGGTGATGTCGGGGTTGGTTGTCAGCGTCCCGGTGCTGCTCGGCGGCGCGTTGCAGATGATCTCGCCACGAGCTGTGGGAATTCTCGGATCTCACAAACGGTGGGTCTTGTGCTGTGCGTTGTTGCAGACGCTGAGCTTTCTGCCGCTGATCGTCGCGGCGATTGTCGGACATCTTCCCGCTTGGGCCGCGATGGTGGTGGCGTCGCTGTATTGGGCGGGGAATTTAGGAACGGGACCGGCTTGGAATGTTTGGATCGGCACGCTGATTCCGCGACCGATTCGAGCTCACTTCTTCGCCAAGCGAACTCGATTGCAACAGCTCACCGTGCTGGCGGGATTCCTTGGCGGCGGGATCGCTCTGCAATTGGGTAAGAAGTACGACGTGAGTCTCGGCACGGGCAACGAACATACTCTGCAAGTCTTCACGGTACTGTTTGGCTTGGCCTTTTTATGCCGAGTCGTGTCGATCTCGTTTCTCGCCTCGCAAAGCGAACCGCTGCCGCTGCTGCCCGATATGCGACGGCTGTCGCCGGGCGAGCAAATGCGAAATTACCGTCACAGCGCCGGCGGAAAATTGCTGGCCTACATCGTCTTCGTGCAATTCGGCATTTGGATTTCGGGGCCGTACTTCACGGCCTTCATGCGAGAGAAGCTGGGGTTCAGTTATCTCGACTACGCAGTGCTGATCGCGTTTTCGTTCGTGTCGAAAATCATTGCGCTGCCGCTTTGCGGACGACTGGCGAAGCGGCTCGGAGCACGACGTCTGTTGACGCTGGGTGGCCTCGGCATCATTCCCTTGGCGGGGATGTGGTACGTATCGGACAGTTACGTTTGGTTGTGCTTCACCCAAATCATCGCAGGCATTGCGTGGGCCGCGTATGAATTGGCGTTCTTGCTGCTGTTCTTTGAATCGATTCCCGCGGCCGAGCGAGTCAGCATCTTGACGCTGTTCAACCTGTTGAATTCCGCAGCGTTGGCTGCGGGAGCGTTGTTGGCGGGAGTTTTTCTGCACCTCGCTGGCGAACAGCGTTGGGCCTACGAAGCGCTGTTCGTGGTGTCATCCAGTTGGCGGTTGCTCGCGTTGCTGTTGCTGTGGCGAGTCCCCGACATCCGCGTCATGGCAGACGAAGTTAGTGTCCAGATCGAGGAACTCCGCCCCACCGGCGAAGGAATCGACGGGCCAATCTTGTCGAGCCTGCCAGACGAAACGGGGCGATAGGTCTAACAACCCGTGCGACCAAAACGACTCAAAACAACTCGTACATGTGCTCGCCGCCGTGAGCCGGATTGCCGATGAGCTTGCGTTGCCGCATGTCGACGACAAAGTCGAGCAATTCCAGAGGGACTTGCCCAATCGCCCAATCAAAACAGGGGCGGAATTCGTCACTTCGCTCACGTCGACGGTGCAACATCGGCCTTGAATCGTCAACAACACGGGACCGAAGAGGCTAGTGCGTCTTCAAGACTTAAAACACGGGTTGTGAGAGGCAAGGCGTCAGCCGGCGGACATCCCCCACTTCTGAAGACAATTTTTGAAACACTCATCTTCACTGATCTTCACTCATGACTTCTGGTTGTTCTGCCTTCATGAGCGAAGATCAGTGGAGATCAGCGTTCCTGTTTTCTAAGTCCGTGCTCCGGTCTTCTGTCTTCAGGCCCGAA
>JAYVSP010000397.1:0-4647 GCA_043775215.1 Planctomyces sp.
GCGGGCGCTCGACAAGATGTCATTCTCCGTTTGACGTCTCGTGGAGCGCCCGCCCTCGCTGGCGCTTCGGGTTAGTGTGGGCCAGGCAAATTTGCCGCAGCCGTCATTGGGCATATCCGGTTCCCAATTGAAATCTGCGCTCACGCGCGGCTCGCCACGCGAAGATCGAGCTTTACCACGTACGACAATTCCACGGAAACTGGACGGTGAGATTCCTCAGTTCGATCGAGAACTTTTGTTGGCGTAGTTGTCGCCTCCTACTCCTGCCTGTTAGAAAGTGGCGTCATGCTACTGTTCATGAAATGCGAGCCGCTTAATTCGCGGGAGCAATCTTCCAACGAGAGATCTGGAAGAGTCCAAGTTGAAGGGTTTCACCAACGATGAAGATGTTGACCGGGGCAATCCTGATCTTGGCTTCCGAGCAAGCTTTCGCACACGCGCATTTGGTGGGATTTCCCCATAACTTATTCGTCAATGACGTACTCGTTCCCACGAGTTTGGTGCTGGCCGTATTGGGTGTCGGATTCCTGCTTTGGGGAATCCTCACGGAGTGGAGGTCGCGACCGGTATGAGGCGACATTCCGAGCGGATTCAGTTTTCGCAGTGGGCGGCGCTTTTAGCTGTCTGTGTTGGCGTTCTGGTTTGCCTGAGGCCCGTTTACTGGCCGAGTCAAACGATGACGCTCTTGCGAGCGGCGATTCGCGAGGTCGGGCTGCGTCATTTTCGCGAGGCGGAACTGCTCACTCGACAAGTCCTCAATGATTCGCCCCAGAATGCGACGGCATTATTGTTGGCGGCCGAAGCGGCCAAAGGTCAGTACGAATTCCGCGAGTCGTTGGCCTATTGTCAGCAGGTTCCCGACGATGGCAGTCGCGAGAGCGTGGATGCGTTGTTCGCCTGTGCCGAACGAACCTTCGGACTGGGACGAGCCGCCGACACGGAGGACTATCTCAAGCGTGTTCTGACGAGAAATGCTGACCATGCGGGAGCCCATAAGTTGCTGTCCTTTGTTCTGCAAGCTCAAGGACGCAGTTGGGAAACACTGCCTCACATCCTGCCGGTTCTTCGTTCGGGCCAGTTCCGCGCGGACGAACTGTTGATGAGTGCGACGATCGAACGCCTGTTCGTCGACGATCAGGAATGGTTGCGCTCTTGCCGAGAAGAGATGCCGAGCGATTTGCGCATTTCACTCGCAGAGGCTCGAACGGCGGCCTTGGACAACCGTCCCAATGACGCCCGCGAACTCTTGCGGCAGATTCTGGCCGACTCACCGAACTTGATGGAAGCTCAGGCCCGAATGGGCGAGTTGCTGGCGCTGACAGGGGCGAGCGAGGCATTTCTGGAGTGGCATCAGCAGCTCCCGTCCAACGCGAATGAGCACTCTGCCATTTGGTTTGCTCGCGGTGTGTGGGCGAGGAATCAATCTCACGGATCGTCCGCCGTACGTTGTTTTCTCGAAGTGGTTCAGCGCGATCCGAATAACACGGCGGCCTTGTTTCAATTGGCTCAATTGTTGACCGGAATGAATGAACCGGCGTTGGCGCAGCGTTTCGCCGATCGGGCTGCTGTGTTGGCCAAGCTGGAGTATTTCTTCAACGAACTCCAGGCGGGACCGGACTTCGACATGCTTCGCAACACCGTGGACCTCTTGGAATCCGTGGGGCGGTACTGGGAAGCGATCGGCTGGTGCAAAGTGACGCTGACGATCCGGCCAACGATGGAATGGGCTCAACAAGGGGTCGCTCGCCTGCGATCACGAGCGGTCCACAGCCGTCAATTGAATGAGACGACGCCAATTCCGGCCGACCTGGATCTGAGCCGCTTTCCACTTCCGGATTGGAAAATCAAGACCCCGTCCTCGGACAGCACCGCTTCACCGGAAGTGGCTCCGTGTCATGTCCGCTTTCGAAACGTCGCGGCCGAAGTCGGCGTCAACTTCCAGTATTCGAACGGGACTACGCCGGCATCGGGACTGGAGCACATGCTGCAATCGACGGGCGGCGGTATTGCCGTTCTCGATTATGACGGCGACTACTGGCCCGATTTGTACTTCGCGCAAAGCGGTGTGTGGCCCGTCAGTCCTGGGCAGCCGCATCGCGATGTGCTCTTTCGCAATTTGGGAAATGGCCGATTTGAGGAAGTCACTGTGCCCGCGAATTTGGGCGATGATCGGTACGGCCAGGGCGTCACCGCGGGAGACTTTAACAATGACGGGTTCGCGGACCTTTATGTTTGCAACGTCGGTGTGAATCGCTTCTATGAGAATCAAGGGGACGGCACTTTTCGCGAGATCACCGCTCAGACTGGAACCGAATGCGACAAGTGGTCGCTGAGCTGTGCCTTTGCGGATTTCAACGGCGACAGTCTGCCTGACTTGTATGTCGTGAATTACTTGCAATTGGCCGAAGTGCTCAAGCGCGAGTGCAAACACAAAGGCCGGCCAATGGGTTGCGCGCCGACCATGTTTCCCGCCGAACAGGATCGGATGTATCTCAACCTGGGTGACGGCCGCTTTCAAGACGTGACGGACACGAGTGGTATTGTCGCTCCCGATGGAAAAGGATTGGGCTTGATCGTCGCGGACTTTGACGAGTCGCATCGGCTGAGCATTTTCGTCGGTAACGATACGACGGCGAATTTCTTTTTCCAAAACAAGACGGCTGCTCCGGGATCGCCGCCCAGCTTTGTCGAACGTGCGTTGTTGACTGGAGTGGCCTTTGACGAGGCGGGCAAAGCACAGTCCTGTATGGGAATCGCTGCGGGGGATGCCAACCAAGACGGGCGACTCGATCTGTTCGTCACGAACTTTCATGCCGATTCCAACACGCTGTACGTTCAGCTTCCCGATCAATCGTTTGTCGATGGCACGCGCGACTCGCAGCTCCGTGATCCGAGCTTCAACATGTTGGGCTTCGGAACGCAGTTCCTCGACGGGGAATTGGATGGCCTGCCCGATTTGGTCGTCACGAATGGCCACGTCGACCGAACTTTCGCCACGGGTGTTCCTGACTTGATGCCGCCCCAATACTTTCAGAATCGAGGTCGCGGCAAATTCGTGGACGTTTCTCAAACACAACTCGGCCCCTACTTCGAGACGAAATGTCTGGGACGCAGCCTGGTTCGACTCGACTGGAATCGGGATGGCCGCGAGGACTTTTGCGTGTCACACCTGGACGTTCCGACTGCTATTGTGACCAACGAGACTGCGGACACCGGGCATTTCCTGGCCCTCCAGTTGCGCGGCGTCCGGTCAGCTCGCGATGCGATTGGCACCGTGGTCAGCGTCCGGGCGGGCCAGCGCCGTTGGGTCCAACAACTGACCGCTGGCGACGGTTATATGGCCAGTAACAGCCGACAGTTGATCTTTGGATTAGGAGAGGTTGAACTCCTCGACGAAATCACGGTTCGATGGCCGTCAGGTGCCGAACAAACCTTTCAAAACGTGCCGACAAACACGGAACTGCTGGCCGTTGAGGGGCATCACGAACTTCACAGACTTTCCAGAGAGCGTTCTCCATGATTTAATGATCGGGTGTTTTTTTCCATTCTGACAAGGAGCCTCTCGTGAATTTGTTTTCCTCAATTCCAAAACGTCGTGGGTTTACGTTGATTGAACTGCTGGTGGTCATTGCAATCATCGCGATTTTGATCGCTTTATTGCTGCCTGCCGTGCAGCAAGCGCGCGAAGCGGCACGGCGGTCGCAGTGCCGCAACAATTTCAAACAGATCGGTCTCGCATTGCACAACTATCACGACAGTGCGAAGTCTTTTCCGTTGGGAGTGAGAACCCAAAACGGAACCTGGGGGCTTTCCTGGTGGTCCGGAACTCTGCCCTACATCGATTTCGTACCGCTTTACAAGACGCTCCGATTTGGGGGGTCACAACCGGGTTGGACCGGCTCTCAAGCGGCTGGTAGTCCTGATGGCGAATACAATGGCCGCCAAGCAGATGGGATTGTGATTCCTGTGATGATTTGTCCGTCAAGTCCCTTGCCCTCACTCGGTGCGACCGGTGGCACGAACGCCGGCGGCAGCCCGATTCAAACGACTCGGCCGCAGTACGTCGGTGTCAGCGGTGCCGCAAATGGGAACGGATTGACGGGCATCCCGCAGATCGGCTGTTGCAGTTGCTGCGGGAGCGTGACTCCGGGCGGCGTGATGGCATTCGGTGGAATGCTCGTGCCGAATCGGACCTATTCGTCGAAAGACTGCACGGACGGTCTCAGCAGCACGATCATGGTGAGCGAACAGTCCAATTTTGTTTTGGACACGGCGGGAAACAGTCCGACCCAGATCAATAGCGAGCATGGCTGGTTGATGGGGACATCATCTGGCGGCATCGACACAGGGTATGGCGGCGAGCGAGCCTTCAATCTGACCACGATCAATTATCGGCCAAACGGTGCGAGAATCGGATTAGCAGGGATTGGAGACAACGATGGTCCCAACAATGGATTCTTCTCGGCGCATGCTGGCGGCGTTATGGCGGCGATGGGTGATGGGACCGTCAGATATATCAACAATAACATTGATATGCTGACTCTCCGCGTGCTCTGTAATCGAAATGACGTAGCTGTCTATTTTGTGCGGAAACTGGTGCTGCGTGAATTGGTGCGATCGGTTATTTCGAGGTCATGGATGTCGGCA
>JAYVSP010000398.1:0-6947 GCA_043775215.1 Planctomyces sp.
GCGGGCGCTCGACAAGATGTCATTCTCCGTTTGACGTCTCGTGGAGCGCCCGCCCTCGCTGGCGCTTCGGGTTAGTGTGGGCCAGGCAAATTTGCCGCACCGACAGCAACGAAACTCGCACAAACCGCTTCCGATCGGTTAGCGCGGTTGGCTACAATCCAGCACCTCCCGCGACCACTCTTGGTGTCGCGATACCATGCCTACCTGAAATGAGGACTCGCCGATGATGCGCTGGCTCTCTTGGTTTGATTGCCCTGTGGCGACGCAGGCACTGTTTGCACTGGCCGGTTTCAGTTTGGTAGCGCTGGCTGCCGAGAATGCAAACGCCGACGAAAAACTGGAGTTCGGTCGCGATGTGCGAAACATTCTGTCCAACAACTGCTTCAAGTGTCATGGACCGGACGTGAAGCAGCTTCAGGCTGGCCTGCGGCTTGATCAGCGAGACGGAGCAACGGTGAAGCTCGAATCGGGCAAGACCGCAATCGTTCCGGCGAAGAGTGGCGAGAGTGAACTGCTCGCGAGAATCACGACCGATAACCCCGACCTCAAGATGCCTCCCGCGTCGTCCGGAAAGAAACTCTCGGCCGAGCAGATCGCGATCCTCAAACGCTGGATCGACGAGGGAGCCGAGTACAAGCCGCACTGGTCGTTCGTAACACCAACTCGGCCGGAGTTGCCGAAAGTCTCCGATGAGGCGTGGGCCAAGAACCCGATTGACCGCTTCGTCCTCGCAAAATTGGACAAGCTGGGAATGAAGGCTTCACCGCCGGCGGACAGGGTGACGTTGATTCGGCGACTGACGTTGGATTTGACCGGCCTGCCACCGACGCCTGCCGACGTTGATGCCTTCGTGACGGATCAGTCTCCCGAAGCCTACGACAAGTTGGTCGAACGACTCTTCAATTCAACGCGACACGGCGAGCATCAAGGTCGGTACTGGCTCGATGCCGCACGGTATGGCGACACGCACGGCCTGCATCTCGATAATGAGCGGTCACTGTGGCCGTATCGCGAATGGGTCATTGGAGCGTTCAACAAGAACACGCCATTCGACCAATTCACGGTCGAGCAGATTGCGGGCGATCTGCTGCCGACGGCGACGCTGGATCAACGCATCGCATCGGGATTCAACCGCTGCAATGTGACGACCAGCGAAGGTGGCTCGATCGACGACGAGGTTCGCGTGCGTTACGCCGTCGATCGGACTGAGGCGGTCGGCACGGTGTGGCTCGGCCTGACGCTGGGCTGCGCGGTTTGCCACGATCACAAGTTTGATCCGGTGACTCAAAAAGAGTTCTATCAGCTTTACGCCTTCTACGGATCGACGGCCGACGCAGCGATGGACGGAAACGCGCTGTTGCCTCCGCCCATCATCAAGCTGCCATCCGCCGAGCACGAAGCTCAGTTCAAAACGATTGATGAGCAACTCGCTGCGGCTCGCAAACAGATCACGGACGAAGTGGCCAAGGTCGAGTACACCGAACCGCCGCCGGTCGAAGGGAAGTCGCTGACCGATCCGCAAGAGTTCGTGTGGATCGACGATGCGACACCGTCTGGTGCCAAACAGGAAGGAACCTCGCCGTGGGAATTCGTCAGCAAGCCGCAACCGGTCTTCTCCGGCGAAAAGGCGACGAAACGTGCCGGAGCCGGAATGACTCAGCATTTCTTCACCGGCGCGACCGCGCCGCTAAAGGTGGGTGAAGGAGACAAGTTCTTCGCGTTCTGCTACCTCGACCCGGCCAATCCACCGAAGACGGTCATGCTGCAATGGAACGACGGCCAATGGGAGCATCGCGCGTTCTGGGGCGAAGACAAGATCGCCTTCGGAACCGGCGACGTGCCGGGGCACCGGCGGCTCGGCGATCTCCCGAAACTCGGCGAATGGGTGCGGCTGGAAGTCGATGCTGCACTCGTCGGACTGCCGGCCGGCAAGTTGCTCAACGGCTGGGCCTTCACTCAGTTCGATGGCACCGTGTATTGGGACAAGGCGGGAATCGTGACTCGCACGCCGCAAGACGGTAGCGGGTTCGAGTCGCTGCTCGCCTGGGAGGCTTTCGAGAAAACTCAGACGCAATCGAAGGTGCCGCAGCACATCCGCGATGCCATCAAGCTGGAAGGTGACAAACGAAACGACGAGCACAAGAAACAGATTCGCGATTACTTCGTCGAGAACGTTTACGCGAAAACACGACCGGTCTTCGATCCGTTGCGTCAAAAGATTGAGGGGCTGACGAAGCAGCGCGCGGATTTGGATGCCTCGATCCCCAGCACGATGATCATGGCCGACATGCCGCAACTTCGCGAAACCAATGTTTTGATCCGCGGAGCGTACAACAAAAAAGGGGACAAGGTCACACACGGAGTACCGGCGGCGCTCGGCGGCAAGTTGCCAGAAGGTGTACCGGTCAATCGGTTGAGCTTGGCCAAATGGCTGATTGACCCGTCGCACCCGCTGAGTTCTCGTGTCACGGTCAATCGGTTTTGGCAGCAGTTCTTTGGCCGCGGCCTCGTGAAGACGGCGGAAGACTTCGGGGCACAAGGCGAATGGCCGTCGCATCCGGAGTTGCTCGATTGGCTGGCGACCGAATTCATGTCGCCGAGTGTGAGAACTGCCGCCGAAGTAGCTGAAGTCGTGAGACTTCAGTCCGGCGCGATTGGATCATCAACGTCAACTGGTTCACCGAACCTGAACTCTGGCGAGTTCAGCTACGGAGCGGGGCCTCCCAAAGACTGGGATATGCAGCACATCTTGCGATTGATCGTCACGTCGAATGCGTATCGGCAGTCGTCACATGTTTCAGCGGAGTTGGCCAAGCGCGATCCAGAGAACGTGCTTCTGGCGCGCGGTCCGCGGTTCCGCATGGACGCTGAAGTGATCCGCGACACGGCACTGTTCACCAGCGGATTACTGGTCGAGAAGCTCGGCGGCAAGAGCGTCAAGACCTATCAGCCCGACGGACTGTGGGAGGCGGTCGCGTTCGTCGGCAGCACCACTAGCAAATTCCAACGTGACTCCGGCGAGGCATTGTATCGCCGCAGCATGTACACGTTTTGGAAACGGACCTCGCCGCCGCCATTGATGACCACGTTCGACGCTCCGTCGCGCGAAGTCTGCACTGTTCGACGCCCGCGCACCAACACGCCGCTGCAAGCGTTGGCCACGATGAATGACGTGCCCTACGTCGAAGCCTCGCGGCAACTCGCTCGCCGCATGTTGCTCGAAGGAGGTACGTCCTATCCCGACCGATTGACTCACGGCTTCCGACTCGCCACCAGCCGCAAACCGTCACCCGCCGAGTTGGAAGTCCTCGTCGCCCTCTTCCAAGATCACCACGCTCACTTCCAGGCAAAAGCCGACGAGGCGGTCAAGTTACTCAGCATCGGCGAAACGAAGCGCGACGAATCGCTCAACCCCAGCGAATTCGCCGCCATGACCATGCTCGGCAATCTGCTGTTAAACTTGGACGAGACGCTGACGAAAGAATGAACGGCAATTCGTGATGAAGAGACTTCGGCCATGCTAGCCGCGATTGCAACTCCCACACGCCTAAGAAGTGACACGATGGAGCTCATCCAACAGGAATTTGAGCGAGTGCAAGATCGTCTCCGGCGGGCGACGACCGCACTGGAGGATGCTCGGCAGGAGTATGCCGTCATCGGCGGTAATGCCGTGATCCATTGGGTCACTCAGGTTCGACCGACGGCGTTTCGATTCACTCAGGCTGTCGACATCCTCGTTCGGCGTGACGATCTGCCAGCGATCAAGTCGGCCATGACCGCGGCGGGATTCATCTACCGCCATGCGGCTGGAATCGACTTTTTCCTGGACGGTCCGAAATCCACGTTCGATCAAGCGGTGCATGTGGTCTTCGCCGGCGAAAAAGTCCGCAAGGAATATCTGCTGCCCGCCGCGGATGTGGCGGAATCAGTGCCTGGGAAAAACTATCATGTCATTTCGTTGGAAGCACTCGTCCGCATGAAGCTCACCTCCTTGCGATTGAAGGACGCGACGCATTTGGATGACTTGCTGCGAGTCGGATTGATCGATGAAACCTGGCTGAGCCGATTCCCATCAGAACTCGCCGCTCGTTTGCAGCAAGTGATCGACCAGTTTGAACCCCTGTCTCCGGAGCTCAGTAATCTGAACCTCGATTCCGACGAGTAGCCAATCATGGTTCGCGAAACTTATGAACGCATTTTGCGGCAACTTCATCGGCGTGCGCCTTTTCGGCCGTTCGTCGTGGAATTGCTGAACGGCGATCGCGTCGAGGTCGATCATCCCGAAGCCTTGATCGTCCGAGCGGGCACGGCGATCTTTGTCGCCGCGGACGGAACACCAACTTGGTTTGACCACGAAAGCGTGAATAGTTTCGTGGCCAACGGATCGAAGAAGCAGCGGAAAGAGCGAGACTAGCCATGACCACCGCCTATCTCACATTGACTCGCTTGCGTGAGGACACCATGGACCGCATTGAAGAAGCCTTTCAAAAAGTTCAAGACCGCCTGCGTCGTGCCACGGCTATCTTGGAGCAATCCGGTTTGGCCTATGCCGTCATCGGCGGAAACGCGGTCATTCATTGGGTCAGTCAGGTCAATCCGGCGGCTTATCGTTTTACACATGACGTGGATGTGCTCGTTCGGCGGGATGACTTGGCGAGCGTCACGAAAGTGATGGAAACGGCCGGCTTTCGTTACCGGCATGTACGCGGCATCGACATGTTTATGGACGGTCCGAAAAACAAAGTCGAAGATGCCGTGCATCTCCTGTTCGCTGAGGAAAAAGTTCGACCAACTGATCTGGCGCCGACTCCATCTGTCGAGGAGTCGATTCCGGGAAATGGCTATCAGGTGCTCTCATTGGGAGCGTTGGTTCGCATGAAGCTGACGTCGTTCCGGCTGAAAGATCAAACGCATCTGGACGACATGCTGCGAGTCGGGCTGATCGACGCATCCCTCAAAGAGCGCTTGCCCGCCGAGTTGGTGGAGCGATATCAAAAGATTCTGGATCAGTTTGAACCCAATCTGGGCGATGAGGACGATTCGCCGGAGTGAACCGACTCGCCCGACTCGTTGTGAGAAGACCCATGTCTGTTGTCCTGCAAGATTTCTCGTGGCAAAGGATGATCAACGCCGTGGAAGCCGTTAAGGAACGAGCGTGTCGAGCCGCCGCGGCCCTTGAGCGGGCCGGGATTCCATACGCTGTTGCGGGAGGCAACGCGGTCGCGGCGTGGGTCGCTCGCGTCGACGAAGACGCGGTTCGGAACACAAATGACGTGGATATTCTCGTGCGGCGTTCCGACTTCGAGGCCATCAAACAAACACTGGAGGGCGTCGGCTTCGAGTACCACTTCGTGAATGGTGTCCATGTTTTCATCGACGGTCCCGATGGGAAGCCAAGTCGAGGCGTCCATCTCCTGTTCGCCAATGAGAAAGTGAAGGATTCGTACCAATTGCCAACAGCCGACGTGACCGAGTCAGTCCCGGCAGCCAACTATTTGATCGTGTCGCTCGAAGCGCTCGTGAACATGAAACTGAATTCGTATCGCCGAAAAGACCAAGTGCATCTCCAGGATTTGCTCGACATTGGCCTGATCGACGAATCGTGGTGTTCACGGCTGTGCCCACAACATGCCGAACGGCTGCAACAACTCATCGACACTCCTGACGGTTAACTTTGGAGTGCGGTGTGTCAGCACCGCTTTGGTTTTTTGCCGCGATAGCGGCTTTGGATTTCGACCATCGAAAGGCTTCGCCAAAAGACCAAAGCGGTGCTGACACACCGCACTCCAAGGAAACCAAAGAGAAATCCGATTCAAGAATTTCAGTTGCGTGAGACTCGACGTTCGAATGGTCTGATTGCGAGGAACGATGAAATGCTGACAACCTACGACGAAGTCTTGCGATCGGCGAGCGCGTTGCCCGACGCTGACCGTGCAAAGTTGATTCAAAAACTGATCGACAGCTTGGACGACGACGTCGCGGCTCCACTGGAAGATGCCTGGCTTGCGGAAGTGGAGCGGCGGTCGGAGGAAATTGATTCGGGAACGAGCCCAGGAATTCCTTGGGCAACCGTGCGAGCCACTGTTCGGCAAAAAGTGCTTGGACACGCTTGAACGGAGTTGCGATGTGCGTGAACTCATTTTTCATCAAGGTGCCTATGCGGATTTTGAAGAGGCCATGCTGTGGTATCGCGAGCGAAGTGAGCGCGCGGCTGAAGGATTTAATGCGGCCGTCGACGTGGCGTTGTCCGACATTGAAAAGCATCCAGAACGTTGGCCGCAGTTCGGGCAGCGACATCGACACCGAGTCTTGAAAAAGTACCCATACTACATCATTTACAAATTCAACGACGAGCGGATCGACGTCGTCGCGGTCGCTCATGCCAAACGAAGACCAGGTTATTGGAGAAAGCGAACATGAACCCGATTCAAGAATTTCAGTTGCGTGAGACTCGGCGTTTTTTCTTCGGCAAGTGCGCGGCCGGGCTCGGTAGCGCGGCATTGGCTTCGGTGATGAAACCGGACTCGGCATTGGCGGACGCGGACTCGACGGACAGCCAGACGTTTGGGCTGTTGCCTGCGCTGCATCATGTTCCGACGGCCAAGCGAGTCATCTGGTTGTTCATGGCCGATGGGCCGTCGCAGATAGACCTGTTCGATTACAAGCCGAAGATGGAAGAGTACTTCGACAAGGATTTGCCGGAGTCGGTCCGCAACGGGCAACGCATCACGACGATGACTTCTGGACAGACGCGATTCCCGATCGCGCCGACGCTGTTCAAGTTCCGGCCACACGGAGAATCGGGAGCGCTGGTCAGCGAACTGTTGCCAGAGATTGGTTCAATCGTGGACGACATCACGATCGTGAAGTCGATGCACACCGACGCGATCAATCACGACCCGGCGATCACGTTCATTCAAACCGGCAGCGAACTCCCCGGCCGTCCG
>JAYVSP010000399.1:0-5324 GCA_043775215.1 Planctomyces sp.
CGAAAACACCACAACCCTCGAAGTTGCAGTGAGTTCCGCCCAAAATCGCCTCGGAATTCGAAAAAAGTTCGGGTTAAACATCTCTCAATCTCGCCCGCATGAAAAATAAATCGCGGGCGCAACCATCGTGGCTGGTCTGTGTTTTCCGTGACGACGTTCAAGGCTTACAACGCCTGCGGTTTCGGAAAAGATTCGGTCGTGACGTACGGCCGTTGGTTTCGTATCGTCTGTCAAGAAAGTCGGGCGGAAACGCGTGAAAGAGTGCCCATCTTTCAGGTGAATTTCATAGGAACGGTTGACATATGCGTCTTCGATTGACCGTGGTTTGTTGCGGAATGTTATTGCTTTGCCAGACGATTGCGTGGGCACAGTTCGGCCCCGCGAAAGTGTCGGTGGTGGAGATTGCCGAGCGAAGCGATATCGCGTCGGGGCGAGCGTTCGTCGGGACTGTGGAGGCGCGGCGGCATAGCGTGGTGGGGAGCGCGGTGTCCGGGCGCGTTCTGGAATTCTTGGTGAATGAGGGCGATCGCGTCGAAAAAGGGCAGCCGCTGGCGAGACTGTTGACTCGGAATTTGGACATCCAAATCGCGGCGGCCAAAGCCGAATGGGAATTGCGAAAGCAGGAATTGCTCGAACTGAAAAACGGAACTCGGGAAGAGGAACGGCGCGAGGCCGAATACCGCATGCAGGCGGCCGAGGCGGCGGCACGATATGCCAAGACGAAACTCACGCGAACCGAGGGACTGGTCGGCCGCAATGCGACCACGCGCGAACAGATTGAAGAAGACACGTCCCGACTCGAGGCCGCGACGGCCGTGCATCTGGCCACCAAAGCGGCTCACGATTTGACGGTCGCCGGGCCGCGGCCGGAACGCATTGCTCAAGCCGCCGCTCGCGTGCAAGCGACCGAAGAAGAGGTCAATCGACTGCAAGACATCTTGGAGAAACACACGATCATTTCTCCTTTCGCCGGTTATGTCGTAGCCGAACACACAGAAGTCGGACAATGGATCGAATCGGGCAAACTGGTGGCGGAGATTGTGGAAGTTGATCCGATCGAAATTCGCGTCCCAGTGCAGGAGTCGTATATTCCTCGATTGACACTGGGAGTGACCGCTCGCATCGACGTGGAGGCTCTACCAAGCCACACCTTCGTCGGCACGGTCACGGCGATCGTGCCCAGAGCGGATGAGAAGTCACGGACCTTTCCCGTGAAGATCACTCTGCAGAATTCGCTGCAACCAGATGGCACCCCGCTGCTCAAACCAGGAATGTTCGCGAAGGTCGAGCTACCTGTGGATCAGAAGAAAAACGCGTTGCTCGTGCCGAAGGATTCGCTGGTGCTCGGAGGACCGCAGCCGATCGTCTATGTCGTGACGACCGAGCCGAAAACCAACAAGCTCACGGTGCGGCCGGTGCCGGTGCAGTTAGGCATCGCGGCAGACTCGTGGATCGAAGTCCGCGGCGATTTGAAAGCCGGACAGCAAGTCGTCGTTGAGGGGAACGAACGACTGCGGCCCGGAGCGGAAGTAATCGCCGCCACGTCGGAAATAAAACCTCCTAAGTCATCGAAAGCCCATTGAATTCGGTCGATCAGGCAGAATCATCGAAGGGCAGAATCATGAAGACAGCGCGGCCTTTGTTGATGATTCTGCCCGCGCATGATTCTGCCAATCAACCCACTCCGCCCCACAACCTCGCCAGTTGATTTCCTGCCATGAATTTGATTGAAAGCTTTGTTCGCAATCCCGTGAAGGTCTCGGTTGGCGTGATCTTGATCGCGCTGTTCGGCACGATCGCACTGTATCAAATGCCGATGCAGCTCACGCCCGAAGTCGAAGTTCCCACCATTACGGTGACGACCGTGTGGCCGGGGGCCAGTCCGCAAGAGATCGAAAGCGAAATCGTCCAAGAACAGGAAGAGCAACTGCAAAGCGTCGAGGGCTTGCAGAAGATGTCCTCCGAGAGCATGGACTCGCGCGGGCAGATCACGCTGGAGTTTGCGGTCGGCACCTCAATCAGCGAGGCGTTGCTCAACGTCAACACGCGATTGCAGCAAGTGAGCGAGTACCCCGAAGACGCGCGGGAGCCCGTCATCGCTACGTCGAATGTCGCGGACCGCTTCATTGCTTGGTTCATCCTCACACCGAAGAAACCGTCGGCGGAAAAACTCGATGCGGCGATGGCCAAGTTTCCCGAATTGAAGGCCGATCTGGAACGCGTCAAACACGCGCACAATCCAGGACTGGCGATTTATCGGATGCGCACTCTGGCCGAGAAACATCCTGAAGTGCGCGACCTGCTGCCAGCGGACATGGACGTCACCAAGTTGCGGCGTTTCTGCGAGGACTTCATCGAAACACGACTAGAGCGAGTGGAGGGAGTGTCGAACGCCAACGTGGTCGGCGGTCGCGAAGAGGAGTTGCAGGTGGTCGTCGATCCGCATTTGCTCGCGGCACGGCAGCTCACCATCAATGACGTGCGCGAGGCATTGCGGCGTCAGAACAAGGACACGTCCGGTGGCGACTTCTGGGAGGGCAAACGCCGCTATGTGATTCGCACGCTGGGACAGTTTCGGACCGAAGAGCAAGTGGCGAACGTGATTCTCGCCAGCTGCGAGGGGACTCCCGTCTATGTCCGTGATGTCGCCGAAGTCCGCCTGGGCTACAAGAAGCCGGACGGCCTTGTGCATCGTTACGGCACGTCGGTCATCGCGATGAACGCTCAACGTGAGACCGGGTCCAACGTGCTGGAGGTGATGAAAGGTCTGCAAGCGACCGTCGCCAAACTGAATGAAACGGTGCTCAAGCAACGCGGCCTGGAACTGGCGCAGGTCTACGACGAGACCGAATACATTCACTCGTCGATCAACGTGGTGGATGAGGACATTCTGCAGGGCACGGTGTTGACGATCCTCGTATTGATGGTGTTTCTGCGGAGCCTGCGGTCGTCGCTGGTCATCTTGCTGGCGATCGCCACCAGCATGGTCGGCATGTTCCTGATGCTGCGACTGCTGGGACGAACGCTGAATGTTCTGACTTTGGCGGGGATATCGTTTTCTGTTGGCATGTTGGTGGACAACTTCATCGTCGTGTTGGAGAGCATTTTCCGGCATCACCGCGACGGGGAAAACGTCCTGACTGCGACGGTCAAAGGGACCAAAGAAGTTTGGGGAGCGATCGTCGCTTCGACGCTGGCCAACTTGGCGGTGTTTGTTCCGGTGTTGTTCGTGCAGGATCAAGTGGGACAACTCTTCCGCGACCTGGCACTGGCCGTGAGCTGCTCGCTGGCAATTTCGTTGGTCGTGTCGTTGGTACTGATCCCGACGGCCGCAGCTCACTTGCTCGGCAAAAGCGGGACACGCAAGGTCGGGAGCTGGGGAGGTGGGACGGTAGAGAGTAACGCCGTGGCTCCTTCAGCCCACCACCCCATCTCCCTACCACCCCACCTCTTCGCATCCGTCTTCGGCCTTCTGCCGCTACTCGACACGTTCGGCCGTTGGTTCGTTCAGTTGGTCGTGGGCTTCAACGCGATGCTGCTGCGCAGTGTTTTCGCGCGGTTGGCGGCGTTGGTCATTCTGCTCGCCGTGCCGATCGGTATCAGCTACCTCTTGATGCCGAAGATCGAATACCTGCCGAATGGAAATCGGAATCTGGTGATCGGCATTCTGATCCCACCGCCAGGCTATAACCTGGAACACATGGAGTCGATGGGGCGTCGCATCGAAGAGGCTGCTCGGCCGTATTGGGACATTGATCCCGCTGATCCCGCGTTGAAGGACTTGCCGCATCCGCTGATCTCGGACTTCTTTTACGTGGTTCGCGGCCGGACGCTGTTCATGGGGGTGCGCGCCGTCGATCCCCTGCAAGGGCACCGCATGGTCAAGCTGGTGCAAGAAGTCGTCTCCGGCATTCCGGGGACGTTCGCCGTCGTGAAGCAGGCGAGCCTCTTTGAACGCGGCCTCACCTCCGGTCGCACGATCGACATCGAACTGACCGGCCCCGACATTCGGCAGCTTGTCGCGTTCGGCGGACGGGTCATGGGACAAGCGAATCAAATCATACCCGGCGGCCAAGTTCAGCCGGTGCCGAGTCTGGATCTGTCCAGTCCCGAAGTTCACGCGATTCCCCGCTGGAAGCAAGCGGCGGACTTGGGCATTTCTGCCGACGAAATTGGTTATGCCGTCGATGCCCTCGTCGACGGTGCGTATGCCACCGACTTCTACACCGGTGGCGACAAGATCGACCTCGCAATCGTCGGCCGCGAGAAGTACGCACAGCGGACACAAGACCTCGAAAGCCTGCCGATCTCGACACGCTCGGGCGGCGTGGTGTCATTGGGAGCGGTCGCGGACTTGGTCCTCTCCAGCGGTCCCGAACAAATCAACCGCCGCGAACGACAGCGAGCCATCACGATCCAAGTCAGCCCGCCAGCGTCAATGGCGCTCGAAGACGCGATGCAACGCATCCAGCGGGAAATCATTCCAACGCTCGAAAACGATCCGCAATTCGCGGGCAACTACCAAGTCAACTTGTCGGGCACCGCCGACAAGCTCCGCACCACGTGGCTGGCCATTCGCTGGAACCTGCTGCTGGCCATCATCATCACGTATCTGGTCATGGCCGCGCTGTTCGAGTCGTGGCTGTATCCGTTCATCGTGATGCTCAGCGTGCCGCTGGGAGCGGTCGGCGGCTTCATCGGCTTGTGGCTGCTGAACAGGTCGCTGGCTCCGTCGGGCCAGTTCCAGCCGCTCGACATGCTGACGATGGTCGGCTTCATCATTCTGGTCGGCACCGTGGTCAACAACCCGATCTTGATCGTCGAGCAAGCGCTGGTCCACATCCACGAAGACGGGATGCCTCACCACGCGGCGATTCTGGAAAGCGTTCGGACGCGCATCCGCCCGATTTTCATGACGGCGTTCATCGGTCTCTTCGGCCTGCTGCCGCTGGTCATCTCACCAGGAGCCGGCAGCGAACTGTATCGCGGTCTGGGAAGCGTGACGCTCGGCGGCTTGGTCGCCTCCACGGTCTTCACGCTGTTCCTCGTCCCCGTCTCCTTCAGCTTGGCAATGGATGGCAAAGAGGCCCTCGCCCGCCTGATTCATCCGCAGCTTAAAGCCGTAGTGCCGCACCCCCTGCCAACCGACGCCGCGCCTACCAATAAAGACACGCCCGCTGAAGAGCCCGCTCTCGCGTAAGGTGATCGGCAGATGAAAACATACCAATACCAACCCGACGCGCAAGATGTAACGTCGAAAGTCAAGTTGGGCGGGGGTGTGATGCCCCCGGATTTTTGGTGTTGGCTGTTGAGTCGCGGGGGAG
>JAYVSP010000400.1:0-6023 GCA_043775215.1 Planctomyces sp.
TACGCCTTTTTGAACCAAACCGTTTCATCTTCGAGGCTTTTTTCCAAGATTCGTTCGCGAATACCCGGCACAAAACGATTTTCGGACGGGCACGAGCTAGTCGTTGCCATGCTGCCGCGCAGCGAGTCGTCGCCGTCGGAGCCTTGGAGATCTGCCGTCGAACACGTCACCGCCGCCGCCGACAAGTTTGCCGTTGCCAGCGTCGTCCAAGAGGACATCGTCCCCTCCGCCGCCGTTGATCGAGTCGGCTCTCGCCCCGTCGGCGAACCGCCAAATACAAATGCGTATCAGTTAAACTACTGAGAACCCATTCACAGTAATTGACGGGAACATTTTTGCGGATACTTTCCCTCGCGAGTTCCGGCGGCTCAGTACAACAACTTTCTTTCGATTCGCCGGACGGTGCGAATCTCGCTCAAATCTCTCTCTCGTCCCCTCAACCGTGAAGGAGTGCGTCTCATGCGTCGATCCTCGTGGCTTGCAACATTGAAGTCCAAACTCCCCAGCTTGTGCGCCCCCCCCGGTTGCGTAAACGATTGGTTTGTTCCGCGTTGCCGGCGCAAGTCGAACTGTTGGAGAAGCGTGAAGTGCTCACGGTCACGGTGGCTCAAGCACAAACGGACCTGCTCACGGCACAGACTAATTTGGATTTGGCGGTGTCATCGTACTCAACAACGATGGACGGAATTTCGACGGGGTTGCAAACAGCGATCAACAGTCATCGCACGACCATGGAAGGCAACGTCGCCGGGTTTGTCGGCAGCTACGACACCGCCATTGCGGGCATTGAGGGGCCATTGCAGACGAGCCTCGACGGACTGCGGATTTCGTATGAAGGGACATTGGACGCTTTCCGCGGCACCTATGACGGCGCGGTGACCAGCGCCGCAACCACGTGGAGTGGCTCTACGGGGACCGCGTTCGGTGCATATGAGACGGCTGAATTGGGGATCGAGTCCGCGTTGGACACCGCGATCGGTTCAGCTTTCGTCGGCTATCAAGGGACGGAGACGATTCAGCGTGGCATCCTGGACGGAGTGATCGGCAGCGAAGATGCGAACCTGCAAGGCGACATCTCGACAGAATTTCTGAATTTCAGTGCGACGCAGACAACGCAACGGGGAATCTTCGACTCGGCCGAAGACGGATTTTCGACCGCCTATCAAACGGCGATCGGCAGTGCGCTGGGCGGCTTCCAATGGACCTACAACAACGCCGTCACGGGATATGAAACTGCGCGCGACGCAGTATTGTCCGCGAACACCAACATCTCCCTTGATCCCCAGGCGATCTTCTTCGATCCGGGATTCCAGGCGCTGATTGGCCCCATCAACAGTTCTCACGGCAGCAATCTCAGCGGTTTTCATTCGACGTTCGAGGGTGATCTGCAAAGCAACGCGACCGCGTACCAGAATGCGGTTTATGGCCCTGGTGGTCTCATGATCGCGTATTCCTCGAGCGTGGCCGGTGCCGACACGATTCTTGCCGGACGATACACGTCGGCTCAAGACCTGTATAACACTAACATGGCGCCCGCTTACTCCAACTACAACTCCGCGATTTATGGTCCGGGCGGATATCAGCCGACGTTTGACAACGCCTTGATCTCCGCTCGCGGCACGTTCGACGGTTCCATCGTCGCGGTGGATGCGGAGTATCACGCGATCGTCGATCCGGCGAAGGGCACTTACGAATCGGCCGTTCAATCGGCGGTCGATGGCTACAACAATTGGCTCACCACCAACCTCACCGGTGTGACCACTGCCACCGAGGTCTGGAATGAGACTTACTTCGACACCGTCACTTTGAAGACCACATTTTTCACGAAGTATCGACACACCGCCTCCACCGGCGATGTGGTGGAGTGGTATTCCAAAACTCCGGGCACGTACGGTTTGAAATGTGATTCGGGGATTCCCACGCCGACCGTCAGTACGTCCGTCTCTGGTTCCGTCAACGCCACTATCAAATACTATTCGTCGCTGACTGATCCGAATCTGGATTTGGCGTACCGACCTGAGGTTGCCGCGGCCGTTGCGGGTATGCCGGACCGCAACGTCTATGAGCACGCCATCCTGGAAGCCACCGCCGCTTATCTGGACAGCCTCCAGAGTCTGGAACTCAATTTGCAAAACTCAATTCAAAGCCTGACTCCAATCCATGACACACAAGTGGCGGCCGCGAATCAGGACTATGAAGACGCGCGTTGGATTGACCCCGTCACCTTGGGACCGGGATTTGAAACTGTCTACAATTCCGCGCTGGCGGGTGATCAAAGCATTTTTGACGGTGCGGCCCAGACAGCGAACACGAATTATTGGGCCGCGATCAACGGCCCCACAAATCCGTATCCGGCCTACATGGCGGCCATGATGTCGATGAATCCAGCCGCGATGGCCACGGCGTCGGCCAATTATCAGAGCTTCCTGGGAACGACGAACAAGCAGTACGCCGTTGATATTGCCAACGCTCAGGTTGACTTCGCCGTCAGTTCGAGTTCCGACTGGACCATTTACGTCGCTGCCGAACGAGCGGCCGACACGATTCGCGATCAGGCGATCCACGATGCTGACTGGCAGCGCAACGATGCAACGGTCGTGATGGTCTCGAACACGGCCAACAGCGAAGTCGTCGCGACCGGCGGGTATCTCCAAGGACTGATTCAGACCATGTCCCAATACGAGAATGCCGCCGCCGCGAAAACCACGGACGTCATCAGCCAGATCGGTTTGGCTGGGAAGAACTTCCAACTCACGGAACATGGAGCGCGAGAGTCGTCGAACAATCTTGCCAACGCGGCCGGTAGGCAGTACGGCTACGACTACGCCGCGCTGGAAACTCTGCGGAACAATGAGGCATCCGCCTCGCAGACGCTCTGGCAGGCGTCTGCCGATGAGCAGCAGACCTACGACAACGACATCGCCGATGCCGAGCGGGATTGGGTCTGGAGCGTGAAAGGTTTTGCCGACACCTTGGCTCCACAAGTCTCGTCGCTGTGGGTCAGTGAGGACGGGAGTAACTTGTCCGACTACGTGAGCTACGTCGGCAACGTCAGTGGCGAAAGGGTGAGTTGGACGAGCGACTTCGGCAACGCCTTCTACAACTACGTCACGACTGGTTCGACCGATGTGGGCTTGCTGGCCGCGGCGAACGCCTGGCGGCAATTCTGGAACGACAGTGCCTCGGCCGGCCAATCATTCGCGAACAGTTCGGCCGGTGCGTACCAGACCTTCGGCAACAGCACCGTCGGTGCCGCGAAAACCGCCTCGGACAACATCGCCCTCGACGGCTCGACACACAGCGGAAACATTGCGGACCAGAGCGTCAACTGGATGACCAACGTAGCACTCGCAGCCCACGGCTTTGAATTCGCCATGGCTGGCGCGATGGTCACCGAAGTGAGTCAAGCCGCCACCGGTCAACGGACCGCACTCGAAGACGACTCCGACGCCCGCGAAACGCGCGGTAACGCGCGGTAACGCGCTCGCTGGCGCCGACCACACCCTGTTCGACGGCCACACCAACGCCGCCCATCAACTCCTGAACAACATCCTGCCCGCCAGCCTGTCGCAGCACAACACCGTCACCAACTTGGTCGCGACTGCCAACCAAGCCGAGGTCGGCGCGCAAACCGATCTGCTCCAGCTCACGTTGAATGAAGTCCAGCAGGAGCAACGAGCGGACGTATTCAGTTATCGCGACGCTGCAAATAACGTCGAAGCAGCCGATGATTTCGTGGAGTTCGACTTCGCGGAATTCATGGCCGCGAACAGCGTCCTGTCTGCGGCTCAGAACGCCGACCAGGTCAATACCGCGCCCGCGAGCACCTTCGTGACGATGCCTGCGCCGCCCACTGTCTCCGGAACGGGTGGATCAATTCCCGCGTTTCCGTTTCCGACGATCGGTTTATTACCACAGCAACTGGCACTCGTCCAATCCGGTCAGTGGTACTATAACATGCAAGCCAAGTCGTAAGTTTATTGTGTGAGAAGACGTTTGGCTTGCGAGCGAGGGACGGTGAGCAGGTCGTGGGGTTTGGGACGCCGTTTGATGGCTCGTGGTTCGTAACGGTCGGGTCGGTTGCCGACACGGTGGCTGGCGATGGCGGAATGGAGTTGGTCGTACAGATCAGGCAACGCCTCGGGTGAGGCGGTTTCGATGAGCGAGCGGTAGGCCGAGAGCGTTTGCAGAGCACCTTTGAAACTGATCTCGCGCGGCTGGCAAGAGTGTTGCACTGCGGCGTTGGCCATCACGGTTCGAATCAGGTTGTAAGCCAACAGATGCATCCAGATTTCCTTGCGGACCATCGTGGGAGTTTTGCAACGCAGCACATCCATCTGCATCGTGATCTTGATCGTGCGCAGGTCGAGTTCCACATGCCACCGCGCGCGATAGACTCGCACCAGTTCCTCGGCGGGGAATTGCTCGGCCGACAACAGCGTGGTGACCAGCGTCAGTTTACCGACGCGGAAGCCGCGCTGACGGTCAGACACCCTCACTTCGCGGACGATCAATTCGGCGGGAAGCGCGGCGTAGGTGTCGAGGTCCATCCAGTCGGGACGCTGCGGCTTGGGAAGTTTCAGCAGATAGTCACCGGGGCCGAGTCGCTGAATTCTTTGCTCGTGAGTCAGCCGCAGTTGATGTTGCCGATACAGGCTGTCCACACGGCGTGCGGACAGCATCGCCAAGTCCCAGTACGACGCGAAGTAGCGATCACCCACCACAATGTCCCCGGAAAACAGCGATTTCCACAGTTGCCGGAAGAGTGCCGTCTCACCGGTTTCTTTGCCGGCATACGGCCCCATGGCGAAGTCCAACGCGGCACCGCTGGCCAACGACAGCAAGGCCACGATCCGTGCCAGAGGAAATCCCAATCCCGGTTTTTGAGTGGACGGCTGCGGATACTCGCGCTGGTTCGCCGCTGTGTCGGGCATGCTGACCGTCGAACCATCCACCAGCTTGACCGGGCGACCTCCCAAAAGGGTCGCGTCGTGAACTCGCTCATGCAACTCGCGGCCGACATCGCGAGCCAACCGCGCGCAGACTTGCTCGGGCAAGCGACGTCGCGCTTTGCAGTACGGACTGCTGTCGGGATCGCACGGCGTCTGACCGTCCGCGGTCAAAAACACCCGCAGCTGCGCCACGGCTTCCCGGCACGAATGATCCGCGCTGAGAACCTGCCACAAAAACGTCCACAACGTCACCAATGGCGAATAGCAGCAGTCGCGCCAACCGCCACCTTCCGCTTGCACTACCGCCGCGACTCGTTCCGCCGTCAACAGTCGCTCTCCCCCCAACGGCCCCGCAGCCAGCAATTTCTCACGCTCCGCACGCACTCGCCGCGACCCCCATCCCGCGATACTCTTCCACATCGCAAAGGCCTCCATGCCCAAGGGACAAACAGTTTCATACCCCGTCGTCTCTTACGACATGATTGGCCTTTGCGTCTATCTGAATTGCACGCTTGTGCTTATCGTTCGGGACGTGCCATTGGGGTCAGGACTCTTTGATTTGATTGGCACCGTTGTCGAGCCGGCACCGTGAAGTTTTTGAGCAAAGATTTCCAGTGAATTCGCAACGACCCGTTTGGCGACTTCGTGCCGGTTCGATTGCGTGTCCGCCAGGAGCGATATCGTCTGACCCCGGCTCGTGAGTCAATCGAGACTTGAGGCAAACTCTTATTTGGGCGATGAGGCAATCTCGCCAACCCAGCAATCTGGGCTTCGTCGAGTGCGGCGACGAAGTCACACGCCGGTCAGCCATTTGCGGAGCACGGGCGTTTTGTGCCAGCCAAGTGAGAATCAGCACTCCACCGAGGCAAGCTCGGCGGTGGCAGGCGGGCGGGTGGCACGCTCTGAGGCTTTGCGAAGGGCGTGGTGTTCCGGTCCCACGCCCATCCCGATGGTCTGGGCGTGCCACTCGTCCGTCTACCACAGAACAACCAGAGCCTGCGCCGACTCAAGTCGCACGCGACAAAACTGGTGTGACATGTTGCCCAAGGGTCGTGCGTTCAAAATTCAAAA
>JAYVSP010000401.1:0-2169 GCA_043775215.1 Planctomyces sp.
TTCTTGACTTCTTCCCAAGGCAGCCATAGTTTGTTCGCCATCACGGCCTCGCGCTCGCTCCTCTGGCCGTGTCCTACCGAACATGAGGTGCCTGGATGCCGCACCTCCCCGCCTATCCGCTGCATGGTCGCGATACGGAGTCTCGCAACTTGTGGTGAATGCTTCATCGCGAATGGCTGCCATGTTATGTTGTCGAGTGCTTTGGTTGACATGGCGGAACTCTGCTTGGAAAACGGTGAACCGTTGCCGATCCCCGATCCGTTGATATCGCATCCCGAAGCGGATATTGAAGAACCGATCCATTTGCTGCTGACCGCCTCGCCGCGCGTTGAACTTGTTGTGGCGGGCGCTCCATAAAGCGAAAGGACTTGATCAAATACTTGCAGCGCTATGTGAGTTCGTCCGCGAAGTGAGCGACCACTCGATTGGCAGAATCCCGCGAATCGCCGCCGAGCCCCTGTGCCAAAGACACCGCGAAATCAACGACTATACCGCCAAATTCATCGGCTCTCAGCTTGGAATTCTGACGTTCTGAGACGCTCAATCGAGAACTTGAAAGGTTGTCATGCACAGTGACCCAAGAATGTCGTGCGAGGCACTCAATCGTCGCCAACTACTTGCTCGCTGCGGTGGGGGCGCGGGATTGCTGGGTCTCGCGGCGTTGCTGGCCGAGGAGGGCTTGCTCGCACCCGAGGCTTACGCGGCGAATGACCGACGGTTGAATCCGCTGGCGTCCGATCAGCCGCACTTCCCGGCACGGGCCAAGTCGGTGATTTGGCTCTTCATGAACGGCGGACCGAGCCAGGTCGATACGTGGAACTACCGGCCGGAACTCGCCAAGAAAGACGGCGTCGAGTTGGAGGGCTTCGACAAAAATACCGGCTTCTTCACCGGAGCGGTCGGGCCGTTGATGAAGTCGCCCTTTCAATGGGGTCGGCACGGCGAATCAGGAACCTGGGTCAGCGAGATCTTTCCGAACTTGTCCCGACACGTCGACAAGATGGCATTCATTCACTCGTGCCACACCGACTCGAACAATCACAGCCCGGCGCTCTTCACGATGAATTCCGGTTCGTCGCGCATGGGCTTGCCGTGCGTGGGGAGTTGGGTGACCTATGGGCTCGGCACCGAGAGCCAAGATTTGCCAGCGTTCGTTGTGATGAGCGATCCGCTCGGGCGCGGACTGCCGAAGGGTTACTCGCAGAACTGGGGCGCGGGATTTCTGCCGAGCGTCTTTCAAGGGACGTGGCTCAAGCCGCAGGGCGAGCCGATCGACAATCTCAAACGTCCGGCTGAGATGACCGACGTGCAACAGCGGTCGCAACTCGATCTGCTCGCGAAGCTCAATCGGCAGGCGTTGCAAAAGAAACCGGAAGAACTCGAACTCGCCGCACGGATCGAAAGCTTTGAATTGGCCTACCGCATGCAGTTCGCCGCGCCAGATGCTCTCGCGATCGAGAAGGAGCCAGACCACATCCAAAAGCTGTACGGCCTCGACAACAAGAAGTGCGAGCACTTCGCCAAGCAGTGTCTCATCGCGCGGCGCATGGTCGAGCGGGGCGTTCGCTTCGTGCAGATTTACTCGGGTGGCATGGAGAACGAACGAAGTTGGGACGGCCACGCGAACATCAAAGACAATCACACTGGCTTCGCTCAGGAAACCGATCAGCCGGTCGCCGCATTGCTGGAGGATTTGGCTCAGCGCGGGTTACTCAACGACACGCTCGTCGTCTGGGGCGGCGAGTTCGGTCGCTTGCCAATCGTGCAAAAAGGAGGTACAGGCCGCGACCACAATCCGCATGCCTTCACCTTCTGGTTCGCCGGCGGCGGCGTCAAAGGGGGAACCAGCTACGGCGAGACGGACGAGGTCGGCTTCAAAGCGGCGGTCAACAAAGTCCACGTCAACGACCTGCACGCCACGATCCTGCACCTGCTCGGTCTGAATCATCAGAAGTTGACCTACCGCTACAACGGCCGCGACTTCCGGCTGACAGATGTGGGCGGCAATGTGGTGACAGAAATTCTGGCTTGAGCAATCGCTTCCTTGAGACGCCCAACAAAAGTGGGATTCAAAGCGAACGGGGGGCGTCAGCCCAATGGCACTTACTTTAGGAATCCGGTTTGGGAGCGGAAGGTTTGGGTCTTCGTTTTTTGAATTGGGCGGACTTG
>JAYVSP010000402.1:0-3449 GCA_043775215.1 Planctomyces sp.
TGCCTCGGTCACCAAACCGTCGCCGGCTGGTTCACCCAAATCAAACAACCCGCGTTCCGCCACCATGCCAAGACCCTCGTTCCGCCGTGAACCGTCCTCCGCCAAGAGTTTCGCATAAATGACAAATGTATTCAATGTACTAATCATCAAATTGTGAACGTATTTTAAAACTTTCACAGGCCGCTCCGTGAAAACGAAAAGACCCAGGAATTTCCGGGGTCTTCCGCAAGCGACTCTTCTTTCCGCAATATGCACACTCAATCAGTGCCCCCACAAGGGGCCGAACTATCGCACGAATTGCCGGGAAATTCGCGAGTTGTAGTACAAGGCGACTCACTTTCAGACTCACTTGGGGATGAAGTCGATCCGCGACTGGCTCTGCTGATCGAAGTCTGGGCGGGGCTGGCTGACGACGTGAAGGCCGGGATTCTCATGCTGGCAGGGTACGACGCTTCGACTTCGAAGACATCGGCTCCGGGACTCATCCCGCCGATTTTGCCTGTTCGATACCCGCTCCGTGAAGCTGGGTGAGGTGTCCGGCGGATGTGGGTTCTTTCCATCACGAAGGAAAGGCGGGTGTCGGATGGCGACGATTCGAGAGTGCGGGGTTGATCCAGAGATTCGGGACTTGGTGCCGGTTCACAGTTGGCAGGAAAGCGCGGAACTCGGCGCGAGCGTGGAAAAGTTCGGGTACTTGGCTCCGATCCTCGCCTGGCGAAACCGAGCGGGTGAGTTGCTCGTGCTCGACGGTCACAAGCGGCGGGAACTGTGGCTGGCGGCTTGTGGGGCGGCTCAGAAAACCGGGGGCAGCATCCCGACGGCTCCGCAGGTCAGGGAACTTCCCTTCGATTCGAGGGACGCTGCCATGCTGTTCGTCATCGACAACGCCACGGGACGGCGGAACCTGACCGACCTGGATCACATCGCATTGGCGGCGAAGCGAGCAGCCGTGAAAGCGTTCACAACGCCCGTCGCTCATCAAGCGCGACCCTTAACGCTGGACTGAGTTTGTGGTGACTTGCCGATGGACTTCAGTCGGCCGAGAAAGTGGTAGCCTGATACTTCTTCTCGAACGACGCGACCGAAACACTCTTGAGGCTGCGCGTGGACGGCGATGTAATGCTGCGGCGTGCGGTACAGGTTTGTATTCGAAGAGTTGAGTCATTTCTCCGAAGGGATGTGTGTCTTGATTACGGGGGCGCTCAAGTCGCAGGTGGATCGGGTTTGGGACGCCTTTGGGTCGGGCGGGGTTTCCAATCCGTTGTCGGTCATTGAGCAGATCACGTATCTGCTGTTCGCTCGGCGGTTGGATGAGCTGCAGACGTTGAAGGAGGCTCAGGCCAATTTGCTCGGCACGCCGGTTGAGCAGCCAATCTTCTCGAAGAAGCAGGATCAGTTGCGGTGGTCGCGGTTCAAGAATTTTGAGTCGGAGAAGATGTTTCAGGTCTTCAGGGACGAAGTCTTCCCGTTCATCAAGAACCTGCACAGCGACGGGCAGAGTGCCTACAGCCAGTTCATGAAGGATGCGGTGTTCATCATTCCGACGCCGTCGTTGCTGGAGCGTGCGGTGACGATGATCGGTGACATCCCGATGGAGGATACAAGGAGATCGCCTACGAGGAAGTGCGTTACGACCCACCGCACAAAATCCTGGACCAACTCGAATCGCTTGAAGCCGAGATCACCGCCGACCTCAAGACGCTGCGAGGAATGCTGCGATGACCAACTCATCACGAACCCCACCGAGCTTGCCTCGGTGGCTCGCCGGCTTCCGCACTACGCGGCACGCAATGGCGGGCGAAGAGAGACGTAGTGCAAAGGCCCTGGAACCACCGACGCAAGGTCGGAGGGGTCTCGGAGCCGCGCGAGCCGAAATCACCGCCGATCTCAAAACGCTACGAGGGATGCTGCGATGAAACTCAAAGATGCCTTGGTCATGATCAACCAGATGCAGGCCGATGGAGTCATCGATCAATACGCAATTGGCGGCGCGGTCGGAGCGACGTTTTATTTGGAGCCGATCGCCACGGTGGATGTGGACGTTTTCGTCACGTTCCGACCGGAGCCGGGCCAGATTCTCGTCAGTCCGCAGCCGCTCCTCGATTATCTGGTCGCACGCGGAGGCAAATTGGAAGGTGAGTACGTTGTCGTCGCCGGTTGGCCGATTCAGTTCTTGCCGCCGCCCAGTCCGCTCGCTGCCGAAGCGTTGGCGGAACCCGTGCCGTTTGATGTAGGCGGCGTCCCTACGCGCGTGTTCTCGGCGGAACATCTCGCGGCGATAGCGTTGGAAATTGGCAGGCCGAAGGACCAAACACGGCTGCTACAATTCGTCGAGTCGGGCGTGCTCGACAGCGAACGGTTCCAGGCGATTCTAAGCCGGTATCAATTGCAAGACAAATGGATACACTTTCAAGAACAGTTTCTACGAGGCAACCCATGACCTTGGAATTGCGAGACATTCTGGCGAGTAAGCAAGCCTTCCGGTCGCGACTGGCGTCGCTGCCGATCGTCGAAAAACTGGAGCTGCTCGATCAACTCCGCGAGCGCACGCTCGACATCGCCGCCAGCCGTGCGCAACGCATGAGCGACATCCGCGAAGATGGTCGCAAGACCGCCGACGCTGCACCGTGACAGCCTCCGACGACCTCAACACGCTGCGGGAGATGCTGCGATGACCAACTCATTACCAACCCCACCGAGCTTGTCTCGGTGGCTCGCCGGCTTCTGCACTACGCGGCGCGAAATGGCGAGCGGAGAGAGGCGCAGTGCATAGGCCCTGGAACCACCGACACAAGGTCGGAGGGGTCTCGGAGCGGAGGCATCGACGCAAGGTCGGAGGGGCCGCAGAGCCGCGCGAGTCGAGATCACTGCCGACCTCAAGACGTTGCGGGGAATGCTGCGATGAACAAGCCCGGCGACTTGCTGATGAGTCGGGCGAACACACGCGAGTTGATCGGTGCTACTGTGTTCATTCACGAGACCCCGCCCGACATCATCTTGCCAGACAAGATTTGGCGGTTTGTGTGGCGCCACCCACTGAAGGTGACGCCACATTACATTCACGCTCTTTTCAATCATCACTCCATTCGCGCAGAAATGGGCCGGAGAGCGAGCGGGACGAGCGGTTCGATGAAGAACATATCGAAGCCAAAAGTGCTCTCGATGGAAGTGCCGTTACCGTCACTCGACTTACAAATGAAGTTTGCGGGGGCGATTGAAAAGCTGCGGCATGTGCGATGCAAATTCGTTAAGTCACGAACCGCAGTCGATCGAGTGTTCAACTCGCTGGTCCAACGCGCGTTCCGGGGGGAATTGTGATGGCGTAGTGCAGAAGCCTTGGACCACTGAGGCAAGCTCAGTGGGGGCGAGCGCATCGGGGGGGAATTGTGATTGATCGCCAACCCCTCCGAGCTTGCCTCGGTGGTTTCGGGCCTTTGCACTACGCGACT
>JAYVSP010000403.1:0-8682 GCA_043775215.1 Planctomyces sp.
TTCTGGCTACAAGTGTAATTTAATAAAGACCGTTTTCCGCCATAATCCCCGCCACACACCACAATTTGATCAACAATCGGCGTTTCAAGTTCGGCCTAAAAAGCCACGCCAGTTGGTCTCTCATTGCCGCGATTGGGGAGCCGCTTGCTCTACTTGTTGGACGACATGACGAACTGGGGCAAGCCAGTTGCGTGGCAACGCGGGAACTGTGCTATTAGTGAAGACGACGTCTTGCCGACGCATTACAATGCCGCCTCGCCGCGAATGGGTGCGAACGAGCAGGTCGAACGGAGCACTATGCTAACTCGTCTCCAACTGAAGAACTTCAAAGGCTGGAAGGACACGACGCCGATCAAGATGGCTCCGCTGACCGTGTTTTTCGGCACGAACAGTTCTGGCAAAAGCAGCATCGAGCAATTCCTGCTGATGCTGAAACAGACGGTGGATTCGTCCGACCGCAAACTGGTGATTTATCCCGGCGACAAGAACACGCCTGTGAATCTCGGCTCGTTCGAAGAGTTGATTTTTGGCCGCGATGTGAAAAACAAGCTGGCGTTTAGCTTCGAGTGGGCGTTACCGAACATGCTTACGGTGAAAGACTCACGCTCGGAATTCTTATGTTCGGGCGACCAAATGCGATTTGAGGCAGAAGTTGGAATGGTCGGTGAGAAGCACACGACTCTCGCGGTGAACCGCCTCGAATACCAACTCAAGAAGGACGGTGAAGAGGCGATGCGAGTTTGGGTCGAGCGTGAGGCGTCGGCAAAGGTCAAGTACAATTTGGAGGCCCGTCCCTACCAACTCACCCGAAATCTAATGCGAGCTTGGCCGCTGGGAGCACCGACAAAATTTTACGGTTTCCCTGATCAAATCCCGGCGTACTACCAGAACGCGGACTTCGTGCAGGATTTCAGTCTGCAAATGGAACGCCTGCTACGATCGGTGAGCTATCTCGGGCCGCTCCGCTCCAAGGGCGAGCGACTTTACTATTGGACGGGTGGCGAGCCGGAGAGCGTCGGTTATTTCGGCGAAAACACGATCAGCGCGCTGCTCGCAGCCAAAGATCGACAGCTTAATTCCCGAAGGAAACCCAAACGGAAGCCCTTTCAGGAGTTAATCGCCGAGAAGCTGAAGCAACTCGAACTCATTGACGAATTCGAGGTCCGGCAGATTTCCGAACATCGCAAAGAATACGAAGTGAAGGTCCGGACGCCCGGATCGCCGTTGTGGGTGGATTTGCCCGATGTGGGCTTTGGCGTTTCGCAAGTCCTACCAGTGGTCGTCCAGTGTTTTTATGCGCCGGCTGGTTCGATCCTGTTTATCGAACAGCCGGAGTTGCATCTGCATCCGCGCGCCCAAGCCCATCTCGCGGACTTATTGATTGACGTCCTGATGTCTCGCGAGGACGGCAAAGATAGAAACATTCAGTTGATCATCGAGACGCACTCCGAGCATTTCCTCCATCGTCTCCAGCGACGGATCGCAGAGGCCAATCCCGATCGTCCAATCTCGACCGATCAGGTCGCGGCTTATTTTGTTCACACCACGGGAAGCGAATCGAAACTCGAACTGCTTCAACTCAACAAGGATGGGGCTATCCTCAACTGGCCGAACAAGTTCTTTGGCGACAGCATGGGCGATCTTTTTGAGATGTCTAAGGCGGCTGCACGCCACCGTCAGCGAGCAGGAACAGCTAAGGTAGGCCAATGAACGCCGTCGTCATTGATACCAATGTGCTGCTTGTCGCTGATGGACAGGGGCAACATATGAGCGACGGCTGCCGCATCGAGTGCATGGAACGCTTGGAACGAGTTTGTGCGAGTGAACAAGTTGTGCTCGACTTTGGGTGGCTCATTCTTGGCGAGTATCAGAACAAACTCGACCCTAACGGACAGCCAACTCCCGGCAGTGCTTTCGTCAAGTGGCTGCTCCAAACACAGCAGCGCATTTCGTGGGTAACGATCACGCCCACAGACGCGGCACAAACCAAGTTCAAAGAGTTTCCTCCCGACAAGGGGCTGGAGGCGGCGTTCGATAAGGACGATCGAAAGTTTGTCGCGGCTGCCAACGCTCACCCGAAAAAGCCGCCAATTCTCGAAGCGGCCGACAGTAAGTGGCTTGGTTGGGAAGCGAAACTTGCCGAACATGGCATCCGACTGGAAGTGCTCTGCCGTAGCGAGTTGAAAGCCATTCAGACGCGGAAGACGAAATCACTGCCATGAGTTCAGACTTCGTAAAATTTCCGACCACGCCGCACTTGCTCTGGTTGGCCTCGGCTGCCGCTAGGGAAGACAAAGTCTTGTCTCGCATTGAAGCGGACTCATTCTTGAGTCAGTCGGTGATCGTCGAGGAAAAGGTCGATGGCGCAAACCTAGGCATTTCGTTCGACACTCACGGCAACCTGATGGCTCAGAATCGCGGCAATCTCGTGGAGCGCGGGACCAAAGGTCAGTTTGCCTCACTTTGGACGTGGTTGTCTGGTCGTGAATCGAATCTGTTCGATGCCTTGGAGGATCGCTTGATCCTGTTTGGCGAGTGGTGCTACGCACGACATTCCATTCATTACACGAGGCTCCCAGACTTCTTCCTCGTGTTCGATATCTTTGACAAGCAAGAGCAACGCTTCATGTGCAGCCTTCGCCGGGACCAGATTGTCGGCGAACTCAAGCTGGCCACTGTGCCGAGGGTCGATGCAGGTGTTTTCAGCTTGGATGAAATACCAAGTTTGATTGGCTGGTCCTCCCTTTACGACGGACCAATGGAGGGCATTTACCTCCGGCAAGAAAACTCGAATTGGCTGATTCAGCGAGCCAAAGTGGTCCGGGCCGAGTTCGTTGAACAAATCGGCGAACATTGGTCAAAACAGTCCTCTCTCCCAAATCGACTACAGCCTATCCATGTATGAGGTCGGTGACTCGCTATGGAGCGAGAGGGAAAGGGATGCAACTCTTTTTCTTTCCAACTCACCTCGACGACGAAGACCGACGAAGTGTGGGCGTTGTTCGATGAGATGGACTCTGAAAGTTTGGGTCAACAAGAGAGGTTCCGATGCTTCGCATCTTTGTTCTCAGCCTGCTGATGTGCGGAACGGTTTTGGTTGCCGAGGAGCCAGGCACTCTTAAGCTCGCCGCCCCGGAAGGGTGGGGTGGGGAAACCATTCAGCTTCCGCCGGGATTCGCTCCGGATATGAAGCTGAAAGGTTCTGAGCATATTCGGTTCGCACCCGGGATGATGAAGCCCAAGTCGGATTCATTCTTCTGCTACGCCTTTGTGTTCGAAGTTCAGCCGCAGCCTGTTCTGACGGAAGCCGTTGTCAAAGAGGAATTCCTGAAATACTTCCGAGGACTGTGCAAGTCCGTTTTGAACGGAAAGCTCCCCGACGTCGATCCGTCGGAATTCACGCTGGAACTACAGCGATTGAAATCTGACGCGAAGCCTGCCTTGGACGAACAGAATGCCATGACTCCGACACAATACATCGGCACTCTGAATTGGGTGGAACCGTTCGCCACGAAGAAGCCACAGAAGTTGAACCTCGAGATTTGGACCTGGGCTAAGAGCGATCGCAATGACATTTTCGCCTGTGTCTCCCCTCAGGCACGGGACACGGCGATTTGGAAACAACTGCGCGAAATACGAAGCAACTATTTGAAGAAGTAAGCCGAAGACACGGCGAAACAAGATTTCTGTGCCACCGCTTGAGGAGACCACCGAATGGATCGATTCCTTTTGGCCGCTTTGCTTGGACTTTTCCTGAACCAAGCCAGCTACGCACAAACAACCGTACCGGACAAAGATGGTTGGTACAGCCTGTTCGATGGCAAGAGCCTCGACGGGTGGAAGGCCGGCGAGGAACCGAAGGCGTTCAAGGTCGAAGACGGTCTGATCGTGGCGGGGTCAACGAACTTGACGCACTTGTATTACGTCGGTCCCGTGCAGAATGCGAAGTTCAAAAACTTTGAACTGAAGGCCGAGGTCAAGACGCGGCCGAAGGGGAACTCCGGCATCTTTTATCACACCGAGTATCAGCTCAAAGGCATCCCCAAGGGATTCGAGTTTCAGATCAACAACACGGGCAGCGACAAGCGATACCGCACCGGTGCCATCTATCCCGCCAAGCCGCTGGATCGCGTGGTCGCGAAAGATGACGAATGGTTCGAGTGTCACCTCATCGTGGTGGGCAACAAGGTCGTTCAGAAGGTCAACGGCGAGACCACCATGGACGTGGAGCTACCGCTTGATGCGAAGTCGGGCCTGACGCTTTCGAGCGGCACGTTCGCGATTCAGAGCCACGACCTCGGCAGCATCGTGTACTTCCGCAGTCTGCGGGTGAAACCGCTGGAGTAGCACCGCCATTTCCGCCGGATGTGCGTCCAGCCGAAGCACGTTTACCTTTCGGATTTCGCGGCGGGCTGGCTGAGCTTCTCGCTTTTCGCAGGTGGAACACTCTCGGTCTTGGCTGGCGGAAGGTTGGGCACCAGCTTGGGGTCGTATTTCGAACCCGCCGAGACTTGGATCACGGTCATGCGGACCTTGGTGGGAAAGAACTTTTCGTGAACCTGTCGCTTATGAGCATGGCCGCTACCACCGCTGTTGTCCTTGATCACCAAGTGCATTTCCTTGATCCCCTGGTCCCAAACGATCGAATCGTTTTGCCAGAACTTCGTCATGGGAATGTCCTGCTCGTAGACGCCGGCTTCCTGATACACCGGCGTGTTGAAGCAGCCATAACCATTCTTCTGGCCCTTGTTGGGGATGTAGCACACCGACCATGTGGTGGCTTCGCTGCCCGGCGGCTTCTCCAGCACTTCCAGGCGAACGTGTGCCGTTCCGTTGCGGTAATCGACGGGGTTCGTCCAGTCCTTGGGACGCTCCGCATTCATCCGCTTATCGCGGACGTAATAATGCGAGGGACTTGGCTTGGAGTTATCAGCGTCTTCCTTTGTGAACGTGAAGGTGACATCGAACAGAACAAATTGCTCGGCTTGGACAGTGGACGCTCCCAACCACAAAGCGGCGAGACCGGCCAATACCGACAGACGTCCGTGTGCGCTTCGACTGCTGGTCCAAAACATCGCTGCATTCCTTCGATTATGACGTCAATGGGGAATATCTCACAGATTGGTTTTGAGTCGGGAAGTTGATCGTTGGCGTCGGTTACGGACACTTTGAACCGGACCCGTATCCCGCACCCGCGAATCGGAACTTAGAGTTCCGAGCACCGGAGTTCAACGACGTGTCGATGAACGGTGACTTGCCCCAGCTCACCTTCGGACCATTCCGCTTCGGACCATTCCGCGACCTTGAGTCGAGTATCTGCTATAAATTCTCAGAACTTCCCCGGAGCCAACTTCGATCAATATGCTGACTTTCCGACTCAGAATGCTCGTTGCCTTTTTCCTGCTCACCGCGTCGGCGTCGGCGGCGGATGAGAAAGAGGTGATTTCCTACGAGGAACACATCAAGCCAATTTTTCGGCAGCATTGTTTCGCCTGTCATGGCGAGGACAAGAAGACGGCGGATCTCAATTTGCAGACTTATGCGACAGTGCTCAAAGGGGGCAGCGGTGGCGAAGCGGTGATCGCGGGGCGGGCCAGTCAGAGTGCGTTGTTCAAGGCGATCACCGATCCCGATGACGATGCACGCATGCCGCCGAAGAAGCCGCCGATTCCGAAAGAGCAGATCGCGATGATCCAAAAATGGATCGACACGGGACTGAAGGAAACGGCGAGCAGCAAGTCGCTGGTCGCGGATCGCGACTTGAATTTCAAACCGGCGGTCGGTGTCGGGACGAAGCCTGCGGCGTCGGTGATGCCAGAGAAGCTGTCCACGGTTCGTTTGCCGAAGACTCTGCGACCGTTGGCGGTGCTGACGATGGATGCCAGCCCGTGGGCTCCGCTCGTCGCCGTCGCAGGGCAAGAACATGTGCGGCTGATGAATACCGAGACGCAAGAAGAAGTGGGCCGGCTTGCATTTCCCGAAGGTGTGCCGCAAGTGATCCGTTTCAGCCGCGACGGCGGGGTGATCATGGTTGCGGGCGGTCGACCGGTGCAGTCGGGCAAGGTCGTGCTCTTCGAGGTTAAAACCGGGAAGCGGCTCGCGGAGATCGGCGACGAAGTTGATAGCGTGATGGCGGCGGACCTCAGCTCGGATCAGCAACTCGTCGCGCTCGGCGGATCGGGCAAGGTGGTCAAGGTTTATTCCACGACCGACGGACAACTGAAATACAAGATCGAAAAGCACACCGACTGGATCACCGCTGTAGCCTTCAGCCCCAACGGCGAGCAACTCGCGACCGCCGATCGTGCGGGCGGAATTCATCTGTGGGAAGCCAAGAGCGGCCGAGTGCTGCTGGCACTCAACGAGCACAAGTCATCGGTGCGAGCGCTCGATTGGCGTGGCGATTCCAAGATGCTCGCGTCGGCGGGCGAGGACGGGCTGATCGTCTGGTGGAGCACCGTGGACGGCTTCCCGGCCGTCACAAAACCAAACGCCCATCCGCCCGCTCGACCTGCGGGAACTTATGGCAAGATTCCGAATGGCGTGCTCGCCGCTCGCTTTGACCGCGATGGCAATCTTTCCACTGCCGGTCGCGATCACACCATCCGACTTTGGAACGCTCAAGGAACAGAACGCAAAGCCGTTCGTCTGCCCGATAGCCAACCGCTCTCGGCAGCGATCTCGTTCGATACTAAGACTCTCATCGGCGGCGATTCCAGCGGCGGCGTCCGCTTCTGGAACACCGACGACAATGCCAAATGAAATGTCATCAGCCGGAACGCGTTAGCGCGCTAACGCGTTCCGGCTGATGGTGAATCAAACATTGACAATCGACACGAATCACGCACGGTCATTTACTTCGATGAAATCACAGGCGAGCGTCCGGTGCTACAGCCGCGATAGATTCAAACAGCTTGTCGCACAAGCGATGCACTAATTCCGGCGGCATCGCGGGAGCGGGCACGATGGTGATCACATCGCCGAGCGATCGCGTGAAGAGGCCGCGTTGGCGGGCCTCGCGAGTGACACGCTGGCCGATGCGTGCTTCTGGAGCGAATGGTTCTCGACTGGCCTTGTCGGAAACCAATTCAATGCCCACAAGAATTCCTTTTTGACGAACCTCGCCGACGTGAGGCCAGTCACTCATCTCGGTCAATCGCGATGACAGCAGTTGCGACACTTTCGCCACATTCTCCAGCACCTGATTCTTTGCAAACAACTCCAGCGACGCGATCGCGGCGGCGGCGCCGAGCGGGTTGCCGGTGTAAGTGTGACCGTGAAAAAATGTGCGACCAGAACCCGGCTCGCCGAGGAACGCGGCATAAACTTCATCGGTGGTTAGTGTCGCGGCCAGTGGTAAGTAGCCGCCGGTGATTCCTTTCGACAGGCAGAGAAAATCTGGGACGACGGATTCTTGTTCGCAGGCGAACAGAGTTCCGGTGCGGCCGAAGCCAACCGCCACCTCATCGGCAATCAGTAGGATGCCGTGACGCCGAGTTAGCTCGCGCACGCGGCTCAGATATCCCGGCGGATGCACCAAGATTCCGGCAGCGGCTTGCACCAGCGGTTCGATGATGAATGCTGCAATTCGCTCGGAGTTTTCGGCCAGCGTGCGTTCGAGTTCAGCGTCACAAAATGCAAGCCACGAGTCGGCATCGAATCCTGGCGGCAGGCGGTATGCGGCAGGGGAGGGGACTCGCAAAGTCGGGAACAGCAGGCGTTCGTAACTCCGATGGAACGCGTCGATGTTTCCGACGCTGACGGTTCCGACCGTATCTCCGTGATACGCGGCCGACAATCCGACAAACAGATCGCGTGGCTCGGGGTGCGGCTTCTGCCGATGAAATTGATACGCCAATTTCAGCGCGACCTCGACCGCCGTCGCACCGTCATCCGAGTAGAAGACTTTCGTCAGCGGAGACGGCCGCGCCTCTGACAGCCGGCCGGCGGCCTCGACCAACCGGCAGGCCAGTTCGATCGACGGCACGTTTGACAAGCCGAGCAGCGTGCTGTGTGCGACTCGGTCCAATTGATCGCGAATGGCTTGATCGATTTCGCGGACTCGGTGTCCATGCACGTTGCACCACAATGACGAGACACCGTCGAGATACCGGCGTCCGTCGATGTCGATCAACTCAAAGCCGTCTGCCGAGCTGATGATCGGAGCCTCATCAGCGGCAAATTCTTGCATTTGACAGAACGGATGCCAGACGGCGGCGTTGTCGGCGGACCGTAGAGTTTGGCCGTCCATGTCATTGGCGCCGCTTGATCATGGTGATTTCATTGCCGGTCTCGTTAAAGCTCACTTCATCCATGAACGTGCGAATCAGGAAGAGGCCTCGCCCGCTGCATTTTTGCAAGTTGGCGGGATCTGTGGGGTCGGGCAGGGTCGAGGGGTCGAAGCCGCGCCCATCGTCGCGAACCACATACACGGCCTCAGTACGCGAAAAACGTGCGACGACGAGCACTCGCCGATCGCAGTAGGGATGTTGGTGGCGGCGTTCGTCGACGAGATTCCGGTAGACTTTGATGTCTTCACTCTCACGCAATTCCGAGGTGAGTTGGAGGTTGCCGTGCTCCATGGCGTTGATGAGGCATTCGTGGAGGGCCGTGCCCACGCGGATCAAGCCACCCTTATCCACGAGATTCATCAAAATCATGTGATCCTGGAGATGGCTGATG
>JAYVSP010000404.1:0-4060 GCA_043775215.1 Planctomyces sp.
TTCCACCAGATCGACTTCATAAAAGTTCGTCGCTCGCGCGTGTGCCTCACGGCTGTAGATACGCCACAGCTTGCCGTTGGTCACGACGATCCAGTTCGCGTGCTCCTTGTCGAGCGCCGTGACGACGCACGCTCCCGGATTCTCTTCGGGCGTATCGGGGTCATGCAGATCGGGACCGTCCAGCCAGCGATCCCACGGATAAACAAATGCGGCTGAGACCACGTCGCCACTGTCGTTCTTCAGCAAGTAGTCCGGCTCTGTTTGATCCGATTTGCTCGGCCGATTCTTCGTTGGCTTGAATCCAAGACGTTGAAGGAGCGGTTCCAACAGTTCTTTTCGTAGAACCTCTTTGTCCTTGCGCGACCATCGACGCTGTGCGTCTCGGAGAATGTCACGCACGAACGCGAATGTCTCGGACGGGTTGTCCCGCCACGCCGAATCGTCTCGCAACCGATCTCGCAGAAAGTAGTCCGCGAAGAGTCCCCGATTCTGAAAGTATTCCCCGGTGTAGGCCGCCGCGTCGAACACGCTGCGCAGCTTGTCGAATTGCTCGAGCCCGTCTCGAAAAGTCCAAGTGAAACGACGTAGCGTGCGCAGGTCGAGCCGCGTGGGATTTCGCCGGTTGACGCTGAATGTCTTCGGCACGACTTGAATGCGTTCCACCGCGACCGGCCCGCGACTTTCTCGCTTGAGCTTATCGAGCAAGACGAATTCCAACGTCTCGAAATCCGACGCCAGAACCAACAGGTAGTCGATGGTGCTCTTGCCCAGCACGCGCACCAAATCATTCCGCACTTTGGCGGTCAGCGACTTCGGTTGAGCGAAGACCACTCGCAAGAACTGCTCAGAGTCTTCCGAGAGCAATTCGATCCGCTTGATCGCATTCGCCGATTCGCCCTCCAGCCCGACGGACTCTGGGGTCAGCACCGTCCGTGCCGCTGTGTCATAACCCAAGTTGGCGAAAAGTGAGGCGAGCGCGTCGGGCGAAGCAAGCTCCGAAACCTGCCGCACGGTCAGGTCAAGATCGGTGGCGTGGATCACGTCCTAGTTCCTGCCAATTTCAGAGTATGCCACTGCTCAACATCCGTGACGACGATGTGCCCGATGCACACATCTGTCCTGAGCAGCCTCAGTGAGGCCAGCGAGTGTAGTGTGATAAATCAGATTGAGAAACGATGCAGTCTGTCGCATAAAGGCTGACGCAGGTTATGAACCCGATGGTTGTCACGCGTCCGTGAACTCGACGATGGCGAGTATGAAGTCCGTCGGCATGTTTAGTAGTACTATCCTCTGGCTCGCGAAAGGGTGTTGATCCCTACCTCTGGCGGCACTTCAGCGATAAACCTTTCGCGGCCACGACGAGACTTTCGTGAGTCCATCGCAGTTTGTCATTCCATCCCTCCAAGAAACGTCAGGAGACGGTCGCGTGAGCAGCCCAGAACAGAACGCCAAAGAACTCGGTCTGACATTCACTCCCATCAAGCCGGGGTATCTCAATCTGTGTGCCAAAACCGGCAACTTGTATTTCACGTCGGGACATACCAGCGACACAAAAGGGAAGCTCGGCCGCGATCTGACGATCGAGCAAGGCTATGCGGCCGCTCGCGAGTGCATGGTCAAGATTCTGAACTCGGTGCATGACACACACGGGACACTGGACGGGCTGCGATGTGTGAAGTTGCTCGGCTGCGTGAATTCGACGCTCGACTTCACCGATCAGCACCTCGTCGTCAACGGCGCATCGGACCTCGTGCATCAACTCTTCGGCAAAGAAGGAGACGGCTGGCACGCGCGCAGTGCGTTGGGTTTCGCGTCACTCCCCACCGGTCCGGCGGTGGAGGTCGAGGCGATCTTCGAGATCAAACAGGCATAATGTTGCCAAGCCAATACAAGTCGCGAACGAAGGGGTCGGGAGTCTTTTTCAGGTTGGCCACGTTACCGGACGACCTACGAAGGCGAGTTGATGCCATCCTGAAAAAGACTCCCGACCCCCTTGGCACCGCCGTCACTCAATAGGACCGTCCTCGATAGGCCGCGGCAATGACGGCTTCTCCTCCGCGCCCAGCGGGAAGTCGCCCGTCGGAATCAGCGTTGGTCCGAGCCCGTTGTTCCATGCCGGAAAGAGACGTCGCGGCAGCCAGTTCGCTTTGTGGGCACTGATCAGAATGCCGATCAGCAAGGTCGCGGCGCTCCACGACAATGCTGTCATCGCTGCTCGCCCAACGACTGACGCTGCCTCGCGAAAGCCCAACAGCATCACGCCATAGCCCAAGATGGCGGTCGTCGCCGTCGAAGCAAGCAGATACCAGCGGTTGCGACGAAGACTCGCACATCCGAAACAGACCGCCGTCATCGCGGCGACATACAGCATCTTCCACCAACTCGGCATCTCGTCGGCCATTCGTCCGGTCATCACCAATAACGATGTCAGCGGCAACCAGGCGGCTCCGACGAACTGAAACAGTTTCGAGAACCAATCCCGAAAACTCAGCCCGAACACCACGCAACACGCCAGCATCACGTGATAACAAGTCGTCATTCGCCATTCAAAATCGGGCATCGGCGGTAAGATCAACCACAACGCATAAGTCAAAATCGCAGCCGCTCCAAAACAACCGGCGGACGATTGTTTCCGCGCCGCCACAATCGCCAGCAATGTGCCGGCCACGAACAGCGGTCCCGGAAGCGGAGTGCCCAACGTGCGAAGAGCGATCGTGTCGGCATGCACGATCGACAGCAACGCGATCATGGCCACAAAACCATGACTGGCTCCGGCCACCTTGCGCAGCGCAGCCCAGCCGAAGAACAAGAGCAGTAAACAGACGGTCCACCACAGCGGCGAGCCGATCGTCGCCGTCACGCGGCCGATCAGAAAATGATGGAACGCCGGGCCGCCATTCCACGGCACTGCAAGGAACAGCAGGCCCGGAGCACATGCCAAGACCTTGCTCGCGGCTTTCAGATTACCGGCTGAGACCGCTCCCTCGAACAAAAGCAACAGGATCGATAGACCAAACGGAATCAGGAAGTACGGTCCCCAGATGGTGTCAAACAGAATGCCCGATCGGCCTTTGATGTCCTGCCAAATGTCGCCGGTCTGGCTGAAGGTCATTGCCAACGCGAACGATCGCACCACGACCGCTGAGGCAATCACGCCAAATGCTGCCCACGGAAACCACGGCCAAGGCCACGGCGTACCGTTGTTGGCCACCGATTTCACGCCCCGACGCACTGCCGGTAGCAACGTCAGAGTCAGCACCGCCGCCACCTGCGGAAACAAAAAGACCATCCAGTTGAGAAACCGAGTCTCACGCGGATGCAACTCCGGCGAGCACCACCACGGGGTCACGAAGAACAGCGCTAAGAACAAGAAGTACGGAACCGCATACTCCCAGCCCAACCGGATTCGCAGGCCTTTCACCACGCCGGCCGACACGGTCGCCGAGAACAAGAACCCACACACCAGCAGCGCAGTGCCCTGCTCCGGTGATGAAGCCTTGACGAACAAATCATCTGCGCTGATCGAAACCGCTAAAAACAACAGCAACAACAACAGCAAGATTGACCGTGCGTCCTCCCAAACTCGTCCCAGCCGCACAATGCATACGCCGACTCCCGCTAGGACCAGCGTGTACAGGGCCAATACACCCATCATGATCCAGCAGTTGATCAGTCCGATGTGCAGCTCTCCGTAGCTGGCTCGCACGGCGTACAACATCAACACCGCACTCAGAGCGTAAAAGGGATTATGCGTGTAGACCAAACGCACAAACAACGGACGCGGACTCGACTCAGTCATGGCCAAGCCTCCTCGAAAGAGAAATGAAGAACGGTTGAGAAAGAACGACAACGGGCACGAACGGCCCAAGAAGCCGACAATACCGGCAGAGATGATGTGGGGATTCTCGCACAGCCCCTGAAAATGGGAAGCCGGGAGCGAAGAGGTCGGGAGTCTTTTAGTCCGAACTTGAAACGCCGATTGTTGATCAAATTGTGGTGTGTGGCGGGGATTATGGCGGAAAACGGTCTTTATTAAATTACACTTGTAGCCAGAAAATAG
>JAYVSP010000405.1:0-3072 GCA_043775215.1 Planctomyces sp.
AAGGGCGCGAGCGACCCTTGGAAAGTTCATCTTCGACCGAGGTTACGGTACGGTTGCTCAGATTTTCACGCAGCAAAATGAATTTCCGAACGGGCACTACCTACTAGATTTGATTCTCTTGTTGTGCTGCGTGCATTTCGCGGCCGGGGTCAGGCACTTCGGAATTCGGAATTGGCGGAGTGGAGCGTCATTTGCAAATTGAGTCGAATTCCGCCAATTCCGAAGTGCCTGACCCCCAGGGTTGCGCTTGGAAAGGACAAAAGGGACCGAAGCGACTTAAGGCATCGCGCGAATATCAACCTGAAGTTCAATAAACGACTTACTCTAAAACTGGCTCAAAAACCGGATGTCGTTTTCGGTGAATCGGCGAATGTCTGTGATGCGATACCGCCGCATTGAAAAGCGTTCAATCCCCAGGCCAAACGCGAATCCGGTGACCTGCTCGGAATCATAGCCGACCGCGCGAAGCACATTCGGATCGACCATCCCAGCGCCGCCGATTTCCATCCAACCTTGGCCCCAGCTCATGTCGACTTCGACTGACGGTTCGGTGAACGGGAAAAAGCTGGGACGGAAACGGATATGGACGTCGCGGCCAAGGTAGGCGGTCGCGAACAGCCGCAACGTCGTCTTGAGCTGCGCCATTGTGACGTCGGCTCCGATCATCAGTCCTTCCATTTGGTGAAACATGCACGAGTGCGTCGCATCAATCGTATCTGGCCGATAGACGCGGCCCAGCGAGACGATTCGAATGGGTGGCTGAGTTTTCTCCATCACGCGGATTTGCACGGTCGAGGTTTGGCTGCGAAGCAGCACCGGGCCTCCGGCGGCTGTCGTTGCGGTAGCCAGATAAAAGTTTTCCAGCGGATCGCGTGCCGGATGGTCGTGCGGAATATTCAGAGACTCGAAGTTGTGATGTTCGTCTTCGAGTTCCGGGCCGTAAGCCACTGTGAAGCCCATGCGACCGATGATGTCTTTGAATTCGTCCATCGTTTGCGTCAGCGGATGCCGGCGCCCGAGGCAAAGCGGCTCTCCGGGAAGGCTGATGTCGATCGCAGTCAGCGCAGTCTTGGGTTTCGCGAGTTCCTGTTGCCGAAGCTCGAGCGCCGCGGTGACTCGTTGCCGGACTTCGTTGAACTTGGCCCCCAAGACCGGCCGCTGTTCCGGAGTCGCCTTGCCGAGCAACTCCTGCAACTCTTTGATCCGGCCGCTTTTTTTCCCCAGGAACTCGACGCGAGCCGCCTCGACCGCCGCGGCATCCTGCGCGGACGCCAGCGTCGCCAGCGCGACGGCTGCAAACTGATCGAACTGCTGCAGCGGATCCATACCTCGCCCCTCAAATGCCTTACTGTCACCCGACCACATGGGCGGCCAGGGCAACAGGTTCTCGAATCGCTGTTTCTGAATCCCTCAATGCAGAAGGGCGAAACTCACATTGAGCCGGTTTCGCTCAACGCAGGTTTCGCCCTTGTGTCTCCCAACGCATGCAAGCTGATCTTGCACGACGATCTGGCGATTACGCCGCGGTCGAGAGCGCCCCCTTCACGGCGGCGACGATTTCTTCAAAAATTTGCGGTTCGCGAATTGCCAGTTCGCTGAGCGTGCGGCGATTCAACTCGATGTTGGCCAGCTTCAGACCGTGAATGAATCGCGAGTACGACACGCCACGCATAGTGCAGGCTGCATTCAGGCGAGTAATCCACAAAGCTCGCAGATCGCGCTTCTTTAGGCGGCGATCGTTGTAGGCGTAAACGCGCCCCTTGATGACGTGCTCGATTACCGTTCGCCACAGACGGCCATGGCCGCCGACGCGTCCTTCAGCCTCTTGAAAAATGCGTTTCTTTTTGCGATTGCGGATGGAACCCGACTTGATACGCATGACGGACTTTCTTCACTCGACAAACGGTGACCCGAGATTTCGCGTCTCAGATCAAATGAAATTTCAATCTCAGAAAGCCACAGGCGAGCCTGCCTGTGCTCTGAAAATCACAGAATGGGGCGCAATGCCTCGACGACCGTATTCGCCTGGTAGTTGGACAGGACTCCGTCCTGCCGCAGGTTGCGTTTGCGCTTGCCCGATTTGGCACTGAGCAAGTGACCGCGAAAGGCCTTTCGATGCTTGACCTTGCCGGAGGCGGTCACCGAGAAGCGTTTCTTAATTCCCTTGTGAGTCTTCTGCTTAGGCATAATGGTCTCGTGTGGCGAGGGCCATGAATTTTCCAATGTCCTGCCACCGCTGACGCGGGGCAGCCGAAAGAGCGGGGCACTATAGGGATCGTCCCAAAACGTTTCCACTGATCCTGGGGCGATCCGGGGCAGGCACTTCGGAATTTCGGAATTACACAGCGTCGAATTGAGTTTTTTCGCGGTTCTGGCTGTTTGGAGTCGCCGATTGTCTGAAATGCCAGACTCTGGAGCTGTCAAACTTTCGGGGCCAGCACAACTGACATTTGCTTAGCTCCGTCCATCTTGGCAGATTGCTCAACCTTGGCGACGTCTTCCAAACCGGCGACAAATTGATTGAGGACTTCGCGTCCACGGTCATGGTGCGCGTTTTCGCGACCGCGAAAGACGACGTTCACCTTAACCTTGTCCTTGTGCTCCAAGAACGTTCGCGCCTGCTTGATCTTGAACTCGATGTCGTGCGTCCCCGTCTTGGGCCGCAAGCGAACTTCCTTGAGCACTGTCTGGTGCGTCTTGGTATTTTGAGCGTGCTTCTTTTTCTGCTCGTACTTGAATTTGCCAAAGTCCATGACGCGGCAGACAGGAGGCCGCTCATTCGGACTGACCTCGACCAAATCCATGTTGGCTTCAAGCGCCAACCGAAGGGCGTCAGTGGTCGGGATCACGCCGACCATGTGACCATTTTGATCCACGACTCGCACGGGGGTGATGCGAATCTGTTCGTTAATCCTCTGCGACTTGTCGATTGTTGCGTTCCTCGGCAATTGGGAATCGACGCTGCTCAGGCGAACCGTTCACCCAGCGAAACGACGTGTTGCAACCTTGTAGTAGCGGTGGTCCGCCCCGTCAAGAAACGGCAGGGCTGGCCAATTTGTCGTGTTGCGAAAA
>JAYVSP010000406.1:0-2433 GCA_043775215.1 Planctomyces sp.
ATCGGCGAAAACCGGACGCTAACGCGTTCCGGCTGATGGTGAATCAAACATTGAGAATCGACACGAATCACGCACGGTCATTTAGCCGCCGGTCGTGCAGCATTACCGGCGGCTAGCGCCTTGCCGCTCACTCACATGAACCCGAATTTGTAGCCTTGAAGTATCACTAGACGTCCAATGAAATGCGCGCGGGATGAGGCCAATCATGACCATGCAAGTTGAAAACCAAATCGCGTTCAAAGAGTGGGCCGTCGTCTGTGCGGCGCTCGCGGATGGCCGGCAGGCAGTGATTCTGCGTAAAGGAGGCATTCATGAAGGACGGGAGGGCTTTCGCGTCGAGCACCGCGAATTCTGGTTGTTTCCGACAGGGTTTCATCAACAGGCAGACGATGTCATTCCCGACGCCGCACCGCTGCTGGAACAAGTACGTGCCGCGGAGATGCCGAATCGCGTCGCATTGAAACTGTACGCAGTCGTGGCTGAGGTGCATCACGTGCAAGACCTCGCGGAACTGTCGCGGTTGAGCGACCAACACATTTGGTCAGAGAAAACAGTCGAGCAACGGTTTCATTACCGCTCGCCGGGCCTGTTCGCGTTGATCGTACGGGTCTATTGCCGCGAGTCGCCGATTGAAATCGAAGTGTCAGTACAGATGGCCGGTTGCAAGAGTTGGGTCGATCTGCCATCGCCACTGTCGACCGACGGGTTGCGGCCAGTCTTGGAGGATGACGCGTTCGAGCGGCAGCGCCAAAAGATTGCCGCCGCATTGAATGACGAAAGGACGGAACGAGCATGATGAGAAAACCTTTCCACCGATCGCGTGTCGGTGATTCCGAGCGTTGTGGCTACTTGATTCTCACCAGCGCAAGCTGGCAGCTTGCGGCTACGGTTTTGGCTTTCGCGGCACTGATCGGCGGTTGTTCGGATCGCGAAAAGAGCTCACCGTCGGTTTCCGCCGAGAGCCATCCAATCGCGGTCGAGCCTTCCGGGCCGGCGCGGACGGCGGACGAGGCGGTGCGGCGAGTGCTTAATGGGTTGCGGGATCGGAAGGCTCGTGCGGTGTGGGATTTCTTGCCGCCGTCGTACCGCGGAGAGGTTCAGCAGTTGGTTCGCGACGTCGCGGCTCGGTTGGATGATCGAACGTGGCAGCCGACGGTTGCCGTCTGGCAGAAGGCTCGAAAAGTATTGCCGTCGAGAGGCGCGGCACTCTTTAGTCAACCGGCGACCGATGCCGGGAATGCGCGAACGCCGATCAGCACCGACAGCTTGAAGCGATTGTTGGACAGCGTCGGCGAGAGCGAGTTGGCCAGTTTGGAGCGGCTGCGGACGATTGATGTCGGTCAGTTTTGGGAGGTCACTGGCAGCGATGTTTTGTGGGCCTTGGGGCAATTGCAGTCCAGCGGTTCGCCGCGTGATCCCTTCGCGAATTTGGCGAAGGTTGAGGTGCTGCTTGTCTCGGAGTCTGGCGATCAGGCGACCGTGCGGATGCAGTGGCCGGAGCAAGCCGCGACCGAACATCACTACATCCGCATCGAAGGACACTGGCTACCGAAGTCGCTCGCGGACGGATGGTCGAGCGGACTTTCGGACGTGCGTACGCAGATGATCACGTGGTCTGACCGCTTACGCGACGATCCTGAAACATGGGAAGCGAATCTGAAAAACGTCGAGCAGCTACTGGCAGAGCTTGAGGCGACCGACTCGGACCAAGACGCCAGGGAAGTCTGGCAACGTGGCCTGTTGCGGCTGATGAGCACATGGTCAGGAGTGACTCGTTCGGCCCAAGAAGAACTGCAGAACGACAACACAACTCGGAAGCCAAAGGTATCGGACACGGAAGAGTTATTGCCGGACAAGCCTTGATGGCCTCCCATTGCGGAGGGCGACACAGCCTTAGGTTGATTCTTGCGCGAAGTAACCCGAAGCGTCAGCGAGGGCGAATGCTCCAGAACACGATGAATTCAAAGTCTTGTGATGCCTCCGCCCTCGCTGATGCTTTTTGAAGTTGCGCAGTCTTGTTTTTCGCCCCTTTGGCCTTTCAGGGCTTCTTATTGTTGTTCTATTCGTCACCCAGGGTTTCGCCGGCTTCGCCCTGGGCTATCGAGTTGCACCCCTTTGGGCCCTTTGGGGCGAAAAACAAGACTGCGCAACTTCAAAAAGCGTGAGCGAGGGCGAAGGCTTCGCAGGACTTTTTGCGTGGCGGAGTTCTGTGAAGCGTCCGCCCTCGCTAACGCTTTGGGTTAACGTCGCCAGCAAGAAGCTATGCCGCGTTCAACGTACTGCGAGGCAAGAAGGAAATGCTCAACGAGCCGCTCATGAACCACGCCGCGCCGCCACACATTCAGGAAGCGTTCATGGCCCGCATTCTGGATCATGTGAAACGTCAATCGCCGTAGCCGTAGGGTGGGTCGAGTCATCGAGACCCACCACCGA
>JAYVSP010000407.1:0-2914 GCA_043775215.1 Planctomyces sp.
TGTCAGACAACAGCTTTTGTTCCTCGGATAAAAGCATGGAACAAGCCAGAGGTTTGAAAGCGTGACGCACCCTCGTTTCGTGACCTCACTCGATTCTAAGGGGCCTCGTTCCGCTGTCCTGATCCGTGTTCAATCCGTGTTTCATCCGTGGCTTGAAAACTGGCCTCCCCGGAACACCGGAAGAGCCTTGAAAGTTTCCAATTTGAGATGTGTCGCCTACTGATTCACATTCCAATTCGGCTGGGACACTTGCCCCGCGCCGTAGATCGGATGCGTCTCGCTGTACTGAACATGCTTGACCGGCTTCGGCAGACTCATGCCGGGGGCGTGCTTGACGTCCAGCAGCATGTGGTCGACTGGATCGGGAAGATCAACTTTCGTCAGATTACGGACGATGTGCGACTTGAGCGAAGCTGGTCCACCGAACGGCAGATGCGGAGGACCGGGCAAGCCAATTGGAGTGGTCGTCACCGGCATGCCCCACGTCGGCGTTCCATTGACGCCCGCGATCGGACCAACTGGCGGACGTCCGGGAAGACCGGGGCCTCCCATAATCATCGGGCCAGGAACTCCCGCGAAGTGACCACCCATTTCCTCGACAGGAACAGGATCGACGATCTCACCCTTTTCACCATCAACGTTGTAGCTCACCTGCTGTAACCCATTGTTGGCTGCCGACGGGTCGTTGCCACCGGATTGCTGTTCCAGATTCTTGTTGCCGACTCGCAAGACCACCATGATCGTGCCGCGACGCTCCGCTTCGGCAACCGGGTCGACTCCCGGATCAAGCCGCGTCGAGGACAATGTCTCGACTCCGGCGATGGCCAATTCCTGGAACTTCGGATCGGGCAGGTAAATGACTTTCGACACGAAGTTGTTGCTCTCGATCTGGTCGAGGTCTTCGTCGGTCAATTCGATGGGGACGCTATTATGGCTGAGGTATGCGTCAGTCATCGGATGCGCCGGATAGACTTGTAACGTTGGATACAATGTGAGGCCTTCGCGGCCCGTGATCGAGGTGATTTTCAGCCGATAAGTCGCGGCCTGTTGGAATTCCCACCGAGCTGGCGCGACCAATTGGTTCTCGGCATAGCCTCGACCGATCTTCCAGCCAATCTTCATGCCGATCGGACCAACGAACCGCACCTGTGTCGTTTCCGATTGAAAGGTGTTCGGTTGAGCCGGAGCCATCGACGGGAAAATTGCCGGGTGCGGCAAATCGACCATCGGGCCGGGGCGTTGCATCATTGCCGCTGGCGGAGCGACGTGCTCACCTCGGTCGATAAGTTGCTGCCCGTCGATGTGGCAACCCACACAGACTACTACTAATGTTCCGAGTGCCAGAAAGTAATATCTCATCGCGAGTCCCTTCGACCTGAGACGGTCATACGGCCCCTGACTGGGGTCGCCCTGCTGACAAACTGGAACTAGAATTCCGCCGCTCACTGGCTTCACGTTTGTGGCACGCCGCTCCGAGCCTGTGAAAGAATCGAGCCGCGACCGTTAGGGAGCGGTGATATTCAACGACTTACAACCGCTCCCTTATGGTCGCGGCTCGATTCATTCACAAGCGCTCCGCGTCGTGAATGCGACGCGGAGCGGCGCACCACGATGTGAAACCGCCGCCTTCGCTGGTGCGTCGGATTAGTGTGATCTTCAATCACGATGAGAGTTATTTCGGTTCTGCCTGATCGGAATCTTTGGCAAATCCGCTTTCTTCGGAATAATATGAAAAGTCTTCCCAGATTAACTTTAATCGCAATCACAGTCGCAGCCGTCGCTTACGGCATTAATTTGGCCTCACTACGAGGTTCCCAAACCGATGCTCCAGTCGCACCTGCGAAGAAAGGTGAGGCCGAGAGCCAGAAGACCAAAACCGGCTCCGCCAAAGAACGGCCTTCCGATGCCCCCGGTGAGGAATCGCCCGAAGCCAAGACGACTTTGGATCAAGCACGGCAAAAGTTGCTTTCGTACCGATCGATCAAAGCGAAATTGACCGAGACGGTCGCATTGACCAATCGCCGGTTCACGGTCAACGGCGCGTATCTGCAAGGGAGTGCCCCCGACTTGAAATTGCGGTTGGAGTTTCAAGTGAAGGTTGGCGATTCGGAAGGCTCGCTGTTGGAGGTCTGCGATGGACAAGTGTTGTGGTCGCGGCATCGTGTCGGCGCCGAGACGCATATCACGCGGCGAGACGTTCGCCAGATTTTACAGGCTGCGGCTAAGAGCGGATTGGCCGAAAATCTCATCACGGTGGAACTCGGATTTGGTGGTTTGCCGGGACTGATGGCGTCGATTGAGAAGTCGATACAGTTTGATCAGCGAAAAGAAGAGTCGTTCGAGAGCCGTCGGCTGATAGTGCTCGAAGGGGGCTGGAAGCCCGACATGCTCAAAATGTGGAAAGGGAATCGTCCGAACGCGTCGTTGCCCGATTATGTGCCATCTCGCGTGCGATTGTTTTTCGACGCGGAGTCACTCTTCCCACAACGCATCCTGTATCTCGGCCGCAATGCCGAGCAAGTGCTTCGCCCGATGGTCAGCCTCGACTTCAACAACGTTCAGACCGATATCGCCGTCCCGGGTGATGCCTTCAAGTTCGCTCCGCCTGAAGGGGTCTTTCCCGAAGACCTCACCGAACAGTTCCTGAAACAGATCGAACAACGCCAGCAAGGCCGGCTCGGGAAGTAGGCCGAGCCGCAAATTTTGAAGTTGCGCATTTGGTGGATCAGAACGACTCGACCGATCGAGATTTCAATGAATCGATGCATTTGTCACAGAGTAGAGCAGCAACGGGGGATCGAACGCCAACCGCTCGGCTTTTCATCCGTGTGGGCTTCCTATCCGTGTGCTTGTGGTTCGCGTTCCTCGGATTTTTGAGCCATTGCACGCAAACGACAAGCACACGGATCGGAAG
>JAYVSP010000408.1:0-3099 GCA_043775215.1 Planctomyces sp.
TGCGGCGTAATGAACTCGCTCGCCTCTATCACTGGAAACAACACAACAAACTCGCGCCATTGAACATCAGTAAACGACAAATCTAAGACAGTCGAATTACTGACAACCAATGGAAGTCTCCCAGGAATCTTACGATGGCTTCGCCAACTACCAAACTTGGTGCGTGAACTGGTGGCTCACAAATGATGCTGAGGCGTCGAAGCGATGCCGCGAACTGGTGAATCAGACCAGCCATGCCGTGCAGGAAGCGGCTGCGGTGGTCAGCGGGATCGGGGATGCCGCCGAAGCCACGCGCAATCTGCTCGCCAATGAATTGAGCGAGCTGGTCGATGGATACAATCCCGTGGCAAATGAAACGACGCTCTTCTCGGATTTGATCGGGACGGCATTGGGTGAGGTTGATTGGCTCGAAATCGCGGATGCGTTCCTGAGTGCCTAGTGGTATATTCTTCGTCATGCCAATTCACGTTTCCGACAGTCAGCTTGATCGAATTGAACGCGGCCGAGAACCAGCGGTGCTGGTCCGCAGTGCTCGGACCAAGCGTGAGTACGCGGTCATCACGCACGATGCCTACGCTCAACTACGCCCGTTGCTGCAATGCGTGGCCCCAACGGTGGAAGCTCCCGTCCGTGGGAACGGGCACACGGCCGAATGGACGGACGAGAAGAATGCTCGGCGGCTGGAGCTAATCAACAAGAAGCACAACGAAGGATTGACGACTGCCGAAAAGAAGGAGCTTGCGTCGCTCGTCGCCGAAGCCACACGCTTTCGCGACCGGACTGCTCCGGTTCGGACGGAGATTCTTGAGCTGATCCTGGCCGGCTTGAAGCAACAGACTTCCAAGAAGGCGAAGCGGTGACGGGATGCCAGCATACCGTTACCCGGATCGACCGCATCGGCGCAAGCACGGTCCGCAGGGCTACCAATCGGTCGCGGAATACCGCGACTGGCTCCGCGACGAGTTTGCGTTTCGATGCGTGTACTGTTTGGAACGCGAACAGTGGGGTATTCGGCTCGGCCATTTTCATATCGAGCATTTCGTGCCCATCGCCGATCAGCCTGAGCGACGACTGAACTACGACAATCTGCTTTACAGTTGCCAGTCGTGCAATCTTTTGAAGGGACCACGCACCGTCAGCGACCCACTCAAGGTGTTCACTCATGAAACCGTCATGGTGCGACGGAACGGCCGCATCGTCGGTCGAACCAAGGATGCCAAGCTGTTGATCGACGAATTGCAGCTCAACGACGAAGACTACCAGCGGCGACGACGAGTGATGATCGAGATCATGTCGGCGCTCGCAAAAACAAATCCTGTCCTTCGCCGCGAGCTACTCGGATTTCCCGTTGACCTTCCCGACTTGGCGACGTTGAAGCCGCCCGGCGGCAACACGCGACCGGCCGGGGTCAAGCACAGCCATTATGCACGTCGCGAAGCCGAACAACTTCCCGCGACCTATTGATGAACGACGCCGGTTGTCAGTCGCGATCACATCGGGCATTCTGGCGGCATGTCATACGCACTCTCGTTCGGCACTGACTTCCTTCGGGATGATGTGGACGACGGCCGAGTGGTCGATGAAGCCAGTAGCCGACCGACCACGGTAGCCCAGGCACTCGCTCAACTTTCCGACAAAACGTGGTCGCGGCTGGCTCGCGAGGTTTTTCATTGCGAGCCGGAATACCTTGACATCGACGCCGTGCTGCAACGAGTCGAAGAAACGAACACCTGTTTCAATCTCGATTCGCCGGTTGAAGTCGCGATTGATCGCGAATCCGAATTCACGGCTCTGGTTTACGATCGCAACGCGCGGTGACAACCACCGTCACGTTGATTGGTCCAGAAACAAAGCGAGCCTGCACCGACACGTCATGCGTCGGTCAGGCCCAGCGTCGAGCGGACGCGGATCACCGGCTACTTCTTGTCGCTCTTGGTTTGTTCCGCAGCGGTCTGCCCCGCAGTCTTTGACTCTTGCTGCGGAATTGTCGGATGCTTGCTTCCACCGTTCGCCATGATTGTCGCCTTTCAGAAATGAGGAGAGAGATTCGCGGATAGTCTAAATTCGACTATTCCAAAAAGGACTTTACGATCCGGCCTTTGGAAAGGCAAGGTCGGATGGATAAGTCGATCTACACGCGTGAATATCAAGTGATGCTGCGGCTGCTCCGCGAGGCCCGAACCGAGGCGGGCCTAACCCAGGTTGACCTCGCCAAACGGCTGAAGCTGACACAATCGTTGCTGAGCAAGATCGAACGTGGCGACCGGAGGCTCGACCTTGCCGAGTTACGCTCCTTTTGCCGAGCCATCGGAATTGGACTCCCCGAATTTGTCAGCCGAGTCGAACGAGAGCTGACGAAACGCTCGTGATGGCTCGAATCGCTACGAGAAAATCAGAGCGACTACGTGCCATCAACGGAGAGCAACTGCTGACTTCGCAAATCATATTTGCGGAGGGTATCGCGAGAAGCCAGCATGAGAATGGCTTCGGTCGCGAGGAAGCCGCCATCAAGCCAATCGAGAGGCCAAATGGTTCCCTGTTTGATCCGGTAACTGGCATAGGCGACGGCAAGTGCCACAAATTCGTTCGCATAAAATTGAAAATGCTTGTAATGAATCTCGATGAGCAAATTGAACGCTTCGACATTTCGACCGAGCTTTGAGAAGCCGAGAGCCGGAAGGGGCAAGCCGGTGACGCGGTGGAGAGTATCGACAACTGCCCAGCGAACGGCGCTCACAACCATGCCGCTCGCGATGGAAGCAACCGTCAAATAAAGGAAGCCGCCGATCGTCGGTGTCTGCATCGGCACAATAGCGAACCACGACCGAAGAGCCGGGGCGAACTCGCTGACGCCCCAAAGCGCCGTCGCACCCGGCACAAGGTACGCGATCAGCGGGCCGAAGTTGTCATTGGACACGCTCTGCATTCGTCGCGGTTCAGCATACCACGGAGTGCCGAGACACAGTTTGTGTAATCTGCCGATGAGAACGATTGGCTACTTAAGAGGCTGTGCAGAATCTATTTCCGAGACCTTTTGGGTGCTATTGTATAGTTCCACTTGGGGCAGACTTTGTGGTGGGTGAGGTTGAGGGTATTGAA
>JAYVSP010000409.1:0-3413 GCA_043775215.1 Planctomyces sp.
ACAGTCACCGCTTCCTGACGGGCGCGGCTCCAAATCACCAATTAGTTTCTGCACGCGTCCTAACTGTCGAGGGAGCGACACAATGTGTTTGGCTCACGATGACGTCGTGAGACGAATCCCGATGGTGAAGAATCGAGACGATGGCAGAAACACGTTGGAAACGGATGGCGATCTTCTTCGGTGTGACATCGGTCATACTCTTGGCTGGCGGCGGTCGGTTGCTCGTGGACAACGTTTGGCTTTCGCTCACAGCCAGTTTCGCCGATGAGCAGACTCAGTCATTGAAGAATGGCGCAAAGAAGCCTTGAGTACAGAAGATCCTCACCGAGCAGCCAACTGTTTGGAAGGCGTCGTCAGTTACTATCCGTCGGGAACGAAACAGCGCTCTGGATCGCATCTCGATGCGGTTGTCGAGAGACATCGCAATGACGCGAAGGTTGCTATTATCCGCCGCCTTCGTGAACTCACGGGGAAGGATTTGGGGAACGACCCCGATCCGTGGGTGAAAGAATTCAGCAAACATCCTTTGTGACCTTGAACTGATTGACGATGACACTTTTCCGAATCTCTGGCGGCACAGTTTACGACCCGGCGAACAACATCAATGGCGCAGTCCGCGACCTGTGGATTCAGGACGGGCGAATCATCGCGGCTCCGAGTGATCCGAGCGTCAAGGCGGACAAGACGCTCGATGCGACCGGGTACGTCATCATGCCGGGCGGTGTCGACATGCACTGTCACATTGCCGGGCCGAAGGTGAATACGGCTCGCAAGATGATGCCCGAGGAGAAGCGGGTCGCGCCGATGATCGCGCGCACGAAGAACACGCGATCGGGAACGACCGGGTCCGTGCCGAGCACCTTTGCGACCGGATACCTCTACGCCGGGTTGGGCTACACGACGGCGTTTGATGCGGCGATTCCGCCGTTGATGGCTCGGCACGCGCACGAGGAATTCGATGACACGCCGATCATCGACAAAGGTTTCTACGTCTTGATGGGCAACAACCACTACGTCATGCGGCAACTCGAAAAGAACGAGCCGGAGCGGCTGAAGGCGTATGTCGCGTGGCTGCTCAATTCGACGAAGGGCTATGCCGCGAAGATCGTGAACCCCGGCGGCGTCGAGGTTTGGAAGAGCGGCGGCGGTAACACGCACGGACTGGATCAACCGGTCGATCATTTCAATGTCACGGCCAGACAAATCATTTCGGGAGTGGCTCAGGCGACGAACGAACTCGGCCTGCCGCATCCCGTGCATATCCACTGCAATGACCTGGGCATGCCGGGCAACTGGACGACAACGCTCGAAACGATGAAGGCTCTGGAAGGCCGGCGCGGGCATCTCACGCATATCCAGTTTCACAGCTACGGCGGCAACAAGGACGAGCAGGCGACATTCCGCTCCGAGGTGCCCCAGCTTGTCGATTACGTGAACTCGCATCCGAACATCACCATTGATGTCGGCCAAGTCATGTTCGGCAACACCGCCTCAATGACCGGCGATGGCCCACTGGGCTACTTCCTGCACAAGGTCTACGGCGGCAAATGGTTTTCCGCCGACACCGAGATGGAGTCGGGCTGCGGCATCGTCCCGATCACGTACAAGGACAAGAGCCTCGTCCATTCGTTGCAGTGGGCGATCGGCCTGGAGTGGTACTTGCTGATCAACGATCCCTGGCGCGCCGCGATGAGCACCGATCATCCGAATGGTGGCTCGTTCTTGGCGTATCCCGAAATCATCGCGCTGTTGATGAGTCGCGCCAAACGGGACGAAGTCCTCGCCCGCGTCCCTGCCGGCCTTCGCGAGCGTTGTACGCTGCCCGATCTCTCTCGCGAGTACACGCTCAACGAGATTGCGATCATCACGCGAGCAGCTCCGGCGAAAATGCTGGGCCTCGCGCAGAAAGGACATCTCGGACCGGGAGCCGATGCGGACATCACCATCTATCAACCGAACGACGACATTCAGCGCATGTTCGAGTTGCCGCGCTACGTCGTTCGCGCGGGAGTGATCGTCGTCGACAACGGCGAGATCAAACAGAGCCTCAACGGCAAACTATTCCACGTCGCTCCGGCCTACGATGAAGCCGCCCTGCCCGACATCAAAGAATGGTTCGAGAACAACTACTCGATTCAGTTCAGCAATTATCCGGTCGGCGACGAGTATCTGCACCAGCACGAAGTGGTGCCGATGCGAACGTAGCTGAAGTCGCCAGACTTCAGATGATCTGAACTCTGGCGAGTTCAGCTACGAAGAGCCGGCATCGTCACACGCCGATTTTCGTGCGCAGCGATTCGAGCAGGCGGACCGCCTGACCGATGTCCGCCGTTTGTCGAGCCCTGTCGTGAGCGATCTCGCGTTCGATGGTCAGTGGGCCGGTGTAGCCCACGGCGAGCAACGTGCGCAGATATGTCTCCATGCCGACGTCACCGTCTCCCAACGCCACTTCGGTTCCCCATCCTGTGCCGCGCTGATCGGGAGCCGCCCATTTCGCGTCTTTGCAGTGGACGCTACGAACCAAATGCCCCACCTTCTTCAGTGCCTCAATCGGATCGCCTGTGCCGTACAGAATCATGTTGGCCGGATCAAAGTTGATGAACAAGTTATCGCGGCCGACGTCATGAATGAATTCCAGCAAGTGGTCCGCGGACTCCTGGCCGGTCTCCAAGTGCAGGTTTTGGCCGTTCCGCCCGATATGATCGAGCAAATCGTGCGTGACATCGAGCAGTGACTTGTAACTCGCGGATTGTCGATCCGACGGCACAAAGCCGATATGCATCCCGACACATTGACAGCCCAGCAACTTAGCGAAATCGGCAATCTCTTTCGCTTCGGCGACGCGTGCCGCGCGAGTCGCCTCGGGCACCAGGCCGACGGTCCGCGCGGTCGTGGCAATATCGGCATAGCTCTCGCCCTCGAAGCCGCTGAAGACACACGTAATCGTGATTCCCGCGTCGCGGCAGCGTTGCAGGAATGCCTTCGCCGCGGCTGCCGTCCGCGTCTGCTGATGCGGCGCGTGGACCTGCACCGTGGAAATGCCCAACTCCTGAGCCACCTCTAAATGCACTCCCAGCCCCGCATCCACCGAAGCAAACACACCAATCGCCCACTGTTGCATGATGATTCTCCTGTGCGTCACGTTTTTCGAGGAACGAGTCGGATTCAATTGGCCGGGCATGATATCGGCGCGATTCGACCAGCGAAATCGTTAACAGCCTGTGGAAAAACTTCGTGGCATAGCCTTCCAGCCTGTCATTCTTCGACGAAAACGACAGGCTGGAAGCCTATCCCACGGTTATTCAACAGGCTGTTAATTCGACTGTCTTAGATTTGTCGTTTACTGATGTTCAATGGCGCGAGTTTGTTGTGTTGTTTCCAGTGATAGAGGCGAGCGAGTTCATTACGCCGCA
>JAYVSP010000410.1:0-10826 GCA_043775215.1 Planctomyces sp.
CGCTAGCCGCCGGTGTTTGCCGAGGACCGGCGGCTAGCGCCGTGCCGCTCACAAAACGACTCGCGCAAATATTAAACTGCGGCGCGCCGTATTTGTTTCGCAGTTCACGATCGACCAATTCGCAGGCGGCGGCCAGTACGATCTCCGCCAATTCGGTCAGCTCGCGCGAGAACGACTCGAAGTCGGCCGCTTGTTCCGCGATGTGCCGCATGTCGATGCGAAACATCTCGCGGTCCTTGAAAGCGTTCAGCCGGTCCCGGCTTTCGGCGGAGGACTTGGACGCGCATAACTCGGCAGTCAGTTCGTGCAGTAACACGGCGCGAGTCTTCTCATTTCGCAATCCGGCCACGTCCGTCAACAGAGGAAACAGATTCGCATGTTGCAGCCGCAAGAAGTCTTCCCAAAACAGATCACTGACGCCGAGCAACCTAGCAAGCGAGGCGAGTACTTCCGGGCGTTGCAGCGATGCCAAGCGTTCCAGCCAGTCGGGTTCTCGCAGTTCGTGTTCGAGTAATTGCTGGAAATGCAGCAGCGCGGCTTCGGGGGCGGGCGACTGCGGCAGCCAGTCGGTGAAGTGTTGAATCAGCACGATCGCCGCCCGGAGTTCCTGTTGCCGCCGCGGATCGAGCAGCTTGTGGCCGGATTCATCGGTAACGTAGAGCGTGTCCTGAACACGCGAGCCGACGGTTTGAATTTCCATATGCCGGACATCGACTCCTAGCAGGGCGACGGCATTCGTCAGTTCGTACAAAAAGCCGCTGGTATCTTCGGCCGCAATGCGAATGACGGTTGTTTGCGGATGCGAGTCGTTGTCGAATTCAATCTCGACGGGCGATTGCACGACGCCGCTGCGCCGGGCCATCGGCAATGCTTCAGAGACTTGCCGAGTCAATCGCGCTTGTGCCTTCCGACGCCGCCCGCCGCGGGCCTCCTGCAACAGGTCGAGCAGTTCCGCACGGAAGCGAGACCAGTCCGGTTTGTCACCGACGCGCATTTGTCCGGGGTGAGGCACCGCAGAATTCAGAATTGGCGGAATGGAGCTTCGAGCGGGAACAAAACGTTGTTCCGCCAATTCTGAATTCTGCGGTGCCTGACCCCTGTCTGCGGGCGTGCCCGCTCGTGTTCGCACGGTGAACGAGTTCACAAACCGCAGCGGCTGACTCCGCCCTTTGGCCGTTTTTCCGGACGGTTCTTCGGTGGTAACTCGGCCACTCAGGATGTCGAAGCCGTGGACCAGCAGCAATCCGCACATCATCGACAAGTCGCCCAACTGGTCGAAACCGACGATCGTGACTTGCCCGCGGTTGGTATCTTCCGGATGCCAGTCGATGATTAACGGGTCCGCCTCCGACAACCGATCGAGCAACTTGTCTTTGTGGGTCATTCGCGGCACCGGTGTCTCAACGGTGTCCAATCGCAGACGGTGCGTTGCCAGTTCGGCGTCACCAACGTATTTTTCAAAGATGCGTCGTACGGCCGCACGGTGTTGCTGAAAGTGGTCGCTGAGCTGCGCGGCGTCGAAAAAGTCGAGCCGCCGCGCGAGTGTTTCCAATTCTTCTGGCAGGTTGGGGAGCGTGTGCGTCTGCCGGCAATGTTTCAGTTGGAGCGCGTGCTCAATGACTCGGAAGAAGACGTAGGCGCTAGACAACTCAAGGAACTCGTCTCCCAACACCGCTCCATAATCGGTCAGACGGACCAATCCGTCGAGCGTGTTGATGCTCCGCACTTCGGGCGCCGCGCCGCCATATTGAAGTTGCAGACATTGCACGATGAACTCGATGTCGCGGATCGTGCCAGCACCGAGCTTGACCTCGCCCCAGCCGCGTCCGCGCCGCTGCAACTCTTGTTCGATACGCTTCTTCGCTTGCCAGACGCTGCGGCGAACTTCCTCCGGTCCAGCGGCAAAAATCAATGGCTGACAGCTTTGCAGGAATTGCTGTCCCAATGCGAAATCACCGGCAATCACCCGCGTCTTGAGCAGTGCCTGCTTTTCCCACAACTGAGCTTGCTGCCGCAGATAATCCCAATATGCCGCTGGGGTGATCACCAGCGGACCGGCATTCCCCCAGGGACGTAATCGCAGATCGACGCGGTATAAGAAACCATGCGACGTGACATCGGACAAGGCTCGGTTCAACCGTTGAGCCAGTATTCCCAGCCGAGTCATGTCACCGTCGCCAAGGAAAACCAGATCGATGTCCGAACTGTAATTCAGTTCCTCACCCCCAAGTTTTCCGAAGGCCAAGACTGCAAATCCGGATGGAGTGCATCCTCGCATTCTGTCGCCCCGGCCCTTGTGGCCTGGATGATCAGTCAAGGTCGTCGAATCTTCCGAGCCACAAGGGCTCGGACTACAGTCCTCTTCGTCTTCGTTCAGAATCAGTTGCAGAGCCGACTGCACCAATGCATCGGCCAGAAGCGACAACTGGTTGGTCACGGAGCGAAGATCGAGCAATCCCAGAAAGTCGCACACGCCGATTCGCAACAACTCTCCTTGTTGGAATCGCCGCAATGCGGCCCAGCGTGCTTCGCGGGTTGTTTCGGCCGCGGCCAGCTCCAGCGCGGACTCGACGAACTCCGGGCGGCTACGCAGGTCGCCCACCGAGGTTGGATTCGTCAGTTGCCCCAACAAGCTCGGTTCGCGCAGCAGAATGTCGGTTAGATACGGACTGCCGGCAAATAGCTTCAACAGCACTTCTACCGACCGAGGTGAGGTCGCCAATCGGTCCAGCATCTCTCGCGGATTCGGCACGGCTTGGAGATAGCGTTCCAACCCAACGAGAGTGGCTTCCGGCGCGGAGGACTCGGCGAGCGCGGACGTCAACACGGCCAGACAACGGTCCGAAGCATCGCTCAATACGCCGTCGACCAAGTCTCGCAGGCGATCCCAATAGGTTTTCGCGTCCACAAGAAACGAGTCGGAACGCACGGGAATCATTGTCTCAGGCCCTCAGATCGTTGAGGGTGGCTCGCACTTCCGCTTCGGGGACATCGGCGAAGACCTCAACATGTCCGAGCCGTTTGGGCAACACGAAGCGCAATTGTCCGCCAACTGTTTTCTTGTCGAGATGCATGCGGTCGAGCATCGTATCATCTGAATGCGGCCAGTCGGCGGGCAGTCGAGTCGGCAGTCCGAAGATCCGCAGCAGCGCGTCTTGGCGGTACGTGGCCTCGGCACCGATCAGGCCGAGCCGCTCGGCCAGGCGGCTGGCGTACAACATGCCGATCGCTACCGCTTCACCGTGTAGAAACGTGCCGTATCCAGCCAGTGCCTCAAAGGCGTGAGCGAATGTGTGACCGTAGTTCAGGACCGCTCGCAGGCCGGTGCGTTCGTATTCGTCCTGTTCGACGACATCCGCTTTCAGTCGGCAACTGCGAGCGATGATCTGCCGCAACATCCCAGCGTCGCGACGATTGATCGCATCGGCTCGCTGTTCCAGAAACGCGAAGAAGTCGCCATCCAGGATCACTCCGTACTTCACCACCTCTGCCATTCCGGCGGAGAACTCACGCGGCGGCAATGTTTCCAAGACAGCAGTGTCGATCAACACGCCCACCGGTTGATGAAAAGCCCCGAGCATATTTTTCGCGGCGGGATGGTTGATGCCCGTCTTGCCACCGACCGAGCTGTCGACATCGGCCAGAAGCGTGGTTGGCACTTGCACAAACGGCAGCCCGCGCACGAAAGACGCCGCCGCGAAACCCGCCAAATCGCCGATGACTCCGCCACCGATGGCCATCACCACGGTACGACGATCCGCCTTCAGTGCGATGAGATCGTCCCAAACGGCGGACAGTTGGCTGATGGACTTCGACTTCTCACCCGGTTCGACCTCTGTCAGCCCGCAGGTCCATCCGGTGCCCTGCAGTCCTTCGCGGACGACGTCGGCATATCGACGTGCGTTCCGATCCGTGATGAGCTGCGCCGTTCGCGAGTTCCCTGCACGATACACGCTGCGGTCAAGCCAGAACGGTAACAGGGTGGGAAGCTCCGCGAGACCACCGCTGACGATGCGAATTTCGTAGCTACGGTCCTGCAAATTCACATGCACGGAACTGGCATCAGCGGGTGCGGCCACGTCGTCTGTCTCCAAATCAATCACGATGAGGACGGTTCATGCACCGTATCTGAAAATGCGGTGCCGAGAGTCTTGCCGTGGCCAAAGGGGTCGGGGGCCTCTTTCAAGTCGGCGATATTGCCGAATAACCTACGAAGGCGTAGTGACGCCGCCGTGAAAAAGACTCCCAACCCCCTCGCACCGGCAGGAAATTTGAAGACGTGACTTCGGCACACCGCACTACCAGTGTAATCCAGCCATCCGGGAAAGGGAGTCTGAGGATGGCCTCACCGTCGGCTCGTGCGTGCGTCTCGAAAATAGCCGTGGCCCAAGGGGTCCGCCGCACTTTTGATTTACGTAGCTCAGTTGCTCCGCAACTGAGATTCCCGTTGCGTAGCCGATCGCAGAGAAACGTGATGTCGGGGTTCGGTTGATGTTCGGAATGCGAGTCGCGGGAGCGACTCGCCTACGTTTCTGCGGCTTCGCCGCGCTATCTATTCGGGTTTGGCGGGAACCGGAACATACGGCGGATCAATCGCGGGGGCGATCGGCTGCCGAGATTCCGATGTTGGTTGAAAGAAGAAGAACGGGATCGAGCTACTGCCGCCGATTGCATTGGCGTTGTAGATGTACTCGGCGTTGAGTGCCTTGCTGATCTGTGTTTGCACCTTCTGCAAGTGCGACGCCGTGTATGGATCGAGGTTGCCGGGAGCTTCCTTCAGAATCCGTTCCACGTTGGCCTGAATCTTCTTGACCTCGACCAACGCCAAATTGGCGATCGCCTTACTGGCTTCGGTGTCGGTGAAGGACTTGGGCAATGTCAGCTCGATCAGGCGATCGAGATGTTCTTGCTGCAAATTACGACGCAGGCTACTGATCATCGGGACGCGCGGCGTGTATTGCTTGTCCGGATTCTTATCGGCCTCGCGCCAAACGTTGGCGGTGAGACCGGACAAAACTTCCGGCATCGTGACAGCATCTTGATCCGGCGGAACGGTCAGTTCGTTGTCGTAGATGCGGCGCAGCGCTGTCGGCCGCAACAACGACGTCATGATCGACGTTTGGAATCCGGCGATCCGGTCGTTGATCGGATACGTCGCGTCTTCAATGTCCATGCGGTCATTCTCAAGCCACTTGTCGCGAGTCATTCGCGCCAGCAGCGCCGGGGTTAGACCGAATGCACCGTCTTCAAACGTGTTTTCGATGACGTACTTCAGTGCCTCACGTTGCATCGCGGCGGGGACCGGTTCGATCGGCGCGCGGCCGTTCTTGTCCCCTTTCTTGTCGCGATTGATGAACGCGCCTCCCAGCCAGTTGGCCATCATGCCAACTGACTGCATCTGCATGTTGAAAGTCAGCTCGTAGCCGTACCGTGCCTTCGACCACGATTGTCCGTCCTTGACGAACTTGTCAATGATCTTCTCGCGGTGCTGCTTGATCAGCCGGGTTTGATTCTGTGCGTAATCGAGCGGGTTCTTGCTGTAGTCGTATCGCCGAGCCAGCGGGTCTGGGCCGAGCGTGTCTTCGTCGGTGGCATAGGCTAATTCCGGTTCGGCCACTCGTTCGAGAATCGGCTTCAGGTCGGGAGAGAATGTGTATCCGTACTCGATCGCCCACATGTCATACGGGCCGATGCCGAGCATCGTGTAATCGCCCTGGGCCTTGTTGTTGGGATCGGCCGGGACGTGCATGTTGATCGGCAAGTAGTCCATGACCGAACCGGCGAGCGGCTTCTTGCCTTTGATTTCATCGCTGTTGATTTGCGCGAGGGTGTAGACGCTCGACGCCTTGAAGTTGTGTCGCAGTCCAAGCGTGTGTCCCACTTCGTGAGCGACCAATTCGGCCAACAGTGGACCGATGAACGATTCTGGCATGCCGTCGAGCTTCGGCTCTTCCGGCACGGCCGGAGCGCCGGGTTGTTGCTCGTTGATCTCGGCCGCTTCCAATTCAAACGTCATCCGGGCGAGAGCCAGATCGACTGCTTTGCCCTCGGCGGCGAGGCACATGCCATTCACTTGGCTGGTGCGACCGGTGAGTCCATCGAACGGATCATCCCCCAGCATCGGGGTGTTGACGCGGCTCATTGGGTGACTGGCGAAAGGCATTGCCGCCTCGCGCTGAAACTGCTGCGCGAGGAAATTGCGTTGCGACGGGGCCGCCAAGCGAACTCGCGGATCCCACTGCGGGTGCCGAGCCAACCACGCCAACGTGTCGGCGTCGAAGCCTTCCATCGCCAGGCTTGGCAGAATCTCGTTGAACTGGCGGTTGTAATGCCGAATCCATCCGTCGGTCAGAATGATGTCGGCATCCAAGATTTCGCCCGTCCACGGATTGACGCGGCTGGGACCGATCGCGGTCCCGATGTTGTTGTTCAACCAACGAATGTAGTTCCAGCGGACGTCCTCGGGATCGCGATCCATATACTGCTTCGTTTGAGCATCCTGTTGCAGCACTTCGATCGCGCCGATGATGCCGACTTTCTCAAACGCCTTGTTCCAGTACAGCGTTCCTTCTTTGATCCAGCGGCGATAACGGACAGGCGTGGTGTGCTCGATGATGAACGTGATCGGCGTGACTGGCGGGCTGAGCTTCAGCGACGGGTCGCGTTTTTCGAGATGCCAGCGGTTGATGAAACGAATCTTAGATTCATCGGTGAGGTACTTGCCGTAGTCGGCATAGCTGGTGGTGAAGTAGCCGATCCGCTCATCCGCCTTGCGCGGCTGATACTTTGAATTTGGCGTGATCTCGCTGATTGAGTAGTGCAATGTCTGCAACTGTCCGCCGCCGGTCGGGACTTCGTAAGCGATCTCGACATTCTTCGTGAAGACCTTCGCCTTCTTGACCGCGATCAGATTGGGGTTACGAATGCCGCCAGCTCCGCCGCGGCCGCCACCAAAAAAGATTCCCGATTGCATGACCAGCAGATTGTTGAGGTCGATAATCGGCGAGCCTTCCGGGCTTATCGTGATGATTGGTACTTCGGTGATGAGCCGATCGGTGAAAAGCCGGCTGACTGAGCTTTGCGATTCCGGATCGCCGCCAGAGCGAATCGTGATGTTCGGCTCCATCAACGCCAGTCGTTTGTCATAGCGACGCCAGTAGACCAAGCGGTCGCCCATTTGCAGTCCAGCAAACTGGTCACCGCTGGCAACAGTCATCGCCATGAAATACTTCTGTTGCAAATAGTCGCGCGGCAACTCAGCCAAGATGTGCGCGTCTTTCACACGAACATAAAGGTTGTAGAGTGCCGTGTCCCCTTCCGGCGGAGAAACCTTTTTATAGTCCTTCAGAACATCCGCGACCGGCGGAAACTCCGGCGCGGGCGTTTGTGCCTGCACGGAATTTGCGAGCACCAGACTCAGGACGACCGCTCCCGCGATGCCGCTCCACAAGCAATTTGACCAACAGTGCCAATAAGACTGTTTCATAGTGACCTTCCCACTCGCCGACTTGGGGCAATCGGCGACTCGCGTCGGGAGCGAACTTGCCCGACCGACACAATCGCCAGAGTTTGCCAAGTTTAGCTGCGTCAGGGGGGAGTTCCACCACAGAGCCTGACTTCCCCGCAAAATTTTCGTGGCGGAACCGCAACGAACCGGTACGCCAGCAACCACCGGCAGTTGATCTGTGGCAAAACAACCACACCAAGTCGGCGCGATTGGTAGATCAATCACCCAACTCCGAAATCCGCGGACCCATCACTGGGCGAGCGGCGACGAGTTTGTTTTGGCAGCAATTGGCTCGGCTGCATCAGATTGCCCAGCGATGGTTGCTGGAACTGGTCGGCTGGGAAGAGTCACATAAGTTCTTCCATCGGACGCTTCGCGCCGCCGAACATCCGCAAGAATTCTCGAGAGATCGTTCTCAAATTGAACGGCCAATTGATGACGGATTGATCGGATTTCATCAGTGATTGGATCGCGGCTCATAGTTGGGCCTCCAAAAGTTCGTCTGGCGTGCAAATAATCGGCGGTTGAAACCCAGCGATGCGGCAAATCGACTCAATGGCCAGACGGGTCGTTGGATTCGCGATGTGTTTGAAGTTCCAAGTCACCAAGTATTCGATTCCATTCACGGCTGCCAAGGCAATGTGCGCCGCATCGCGCGGTTCAGTGGGGGGTATCGCATTTCCCGCGATCAATTTTGTCGCAAGTTCGTCAACCTCTTGCGATGTCGCAAGGAAGTCCAATGCATTCACAACAGCCAATCGTTCCATAGCCGCACTCGTGTCACCGGCGCCGCACTCGTCGGCGACCAAACGCGAGACGAACAAGCGATATTTTTCACTGGCCGTTGGCCACCATTCGCGTGTGACCAGTTGACGGCCAGCGACAATTGGGTCCGAAAGAATCCGACCAACCAGATGACCGATCACTGTCGTTTCGACATAAACGGTCGGTTGACTCATCATTCGACTCCGAACAAGGTGACTATGCGCCGCAATCTAACCCACATTGACGGAAGCGGCAACAACCCAACTTGAGGAGACACCTGGAATGGGGCGAGATCCATACTTAAACTTCGCGTGGTTGCGAGGACGAGGCAATTGGACCAAGGATGACGCAGTTTCACCCGATCATTGAGCAATGGTTCGCCACGCGGTTTGCCGCGCCGACCGAACCGCAGCGGCTCGGCTGGCCGGCGATTGCCGCGGGTGAGCACACGTTGATTGCCGCACCGACCGGCAGCGGTAAGACGCTGACCGCCTTCCTTGCCGTGATTGATCGGCTGTTACGACGCTCGTTGAAGGAAAAGCTGACGGATGGTATTCGCGTCGTCTACGTCTCGCCGCTGCGAGCACTCTCGAACGACATGCACCGTAATCTCGAAGTGCCACTGAGTGAGATCACGGAACTGGTCGAGCAATCGGGCCTCCGTACGATTCATGGCGAAAAGCCCGCTCCCATTCGCGTCGGATTGCGGACAGGAGACAGTACCCAGTCGCAACGAGCGTCACTGGTTCGCAAGCCGCCGCATATTTTGGTCACGACACCGGAATCACTGTATCTGTTGCTCACCTCGACGAAGGGGCGAGCGGCACTATGCAAGACGGAAACGGTGATCGTTGACGAAATTCACGCACTGGTCCGCGACAAACGCGGCTCGCATCTGTCGCTCAGCCTGGAACGCTTGCAGGCTCTTTGCACGAAGCCGTTGCAACGAATCGGGCTTTCCGCAACGCAACGGCCGATCGAACGCATGGCCGAATTCTTAGTGGGCGTCCGGAGTCAGGCACTTCAGAATTCAAAATTGGCGGGAAAAAGCGCTGAGAATGAAGAACAGTCCCGTTCGCCAATTTTGAATTGTGAAGTGCCTGACCCTTGCGCGGATCGTGGTCAATTGGCGTTGCCGTTCGGCTGTGATGAATCGAGCCGCGACCGTCAGGGCAATGGCACTTACTTTGAGCGGAATGGCGCTAGCCACCGGTGTTGTCGGGGAGATTTTCCCTGCGAAATACCGGCGGCTTGCGCCTTGCCGCTCACTAAAGTAAGTGCCATTGACCGTCAGGGAGCGGACAAAACGCCGTGCAGCTCACCGCTCCCTGACGGTCACGGTTCGAAAACTTCACACGAGATTGATTGCTCGATCATCGACGTCGGCCATTCACGGCAGCTTGATCTCGCGATCGAGGTGCCGCAGCTTGAACTCGGCGCGGTTTGCTCGCACGAGCATTGGGCCGAGATCAATACGCGTGTGGTCGAACTGATCAACGCACATCGCAGCACGCTGATCTTCGTCAACACGCGGCGACTGGCGGAACGAGTGGCTCATCAATTGACGGAACTGCTCGGCGAAGATGCCGTCAGTTGTCATCACGGATCGCTTTCATTCGACATGCGTCTGAAGGCCGAGCGGCGATTGAAGGCGGGAGAACTCAAAGCGGTCGTGGCGACGGCATCGCTCGAACTGGGGATCGACATCGGCTACATCGATCTCGTGATTCAGCTCGGTTCGCCCGGTTCGATCGCGACGTTTCTGCAACGCATCGGCCGAGCCGGTCATGCCGTCGCGGCAACTCCGAAAGGCCGCCTGTTTGCGCTCACTCGCGACGAACTGATGGAGGCAATGGCCCTGATGCGAGCGGTGCGAGCCGGTCGCTTGGATGTGGTGCAGATTCCCGAAGCACCACTCGATGTGCTGGCTCAGCAGATTGTCGCCGAGGTCGCGGCCGCCGACGACTGGTCCTCGGATGAGCTGTTTGAAACATTTCGCAGAGCGTATCCGTATCGCCACCTGACGCGTGAGTCTTTCGACGCCGTCGTGCAGATCATGGCCGAAGGGATCACCGACACGAGCGGTCGTGGCCGAGTCTATTTGCATCACGATCGCGTCAAGCGGCGCTTGAAACCGCGTCCGGCCGCACGCATCGCGGCGACCTGCAATGCCGGAGCGATCCCGGATATCGGCTCGTTCCGTGTTGTCACCGATCCCGATGGGGTCGTGGTCGGCTCGGTCGATGAGGACTTCGCGGTCGAAAGCCAGCGCGGTGACATCTTCTTGTTGGGCACAACCTCATGGCGTTTTCAGGGCATTCGTGGTTTGGACGTCCATGTCACCGATGCCGCGGGTGCTCCACCGACAATTCCGTTCTGGCGCGGCGAGGCGCCGGGCCGCACTTGGGAATTGTCGGAAGAAGTGTCCCGGCTGCGGGAAGACATTGAAGCCCGGCTATCAGACAGCTTTCCAGGCGGAACTCTGCTCCCTCTCCCCCGCATCGGGGAAGAGGATCGGGGAGAGGGGAAGTCGTTGCTCAGTGCCGACTCGAGG
>JAYVSP010000411.1:0-4625 GCA_043775215.1 Planctomyces sp.
GAAGAGCTTCGCCAAGCGGTCATCGAAGGAGCCGTGCATCGCCTGCGACCGAAGTTGCTGACCGAAGGAGTCGCGATCATCGCCATCTTCCCGATGGTCTTCGCCAAAGGCGTCGGCGGCGAAATCCTCGCCCCGATGGCCTTGCCAGTTCTCGGTGGCCTGCTGATTTCCGATGAAGTCGTCGATCTATTTCTGCCCGTCCGCTTTTATTGGGTCCGCCGCGCCCGCTGGCTCAAGCTGCATCAAGGCAAGTCGGACACAACGTCAGTCGAGTTGAATCACAAACCACAGGAGTCCGCCGCTTCAGTCGTCAGCAATCCCATCGTTTAACCGCACGCCGCAGGCACGCGCGACAGTGCGCACTCCAACGCGCGTGCCTGCGGCGTGCGGTTAAACGACAGATGTCATCCACGTCCCTGATTTCAGGAGTTGTCCGCGATGAATTCTCTCAAGCCCGTTTGCCTGTCTGTGTCGTTATTGATCGCCGTCGCAGCGGTCGCGTATTCGCAAGGTTCCGGCAGCAGCCGCAGCGACCCGCAGCGAGCGACTCGGCCGCAGACACCGGACGAGTTCTATCAATCGTTCTGGGCGCACCTCGTCAAAAAGGACGCGGCTTACAACACCTGGAAAGTGCTGGCTCGCGAGAAGACGGACGACGGCATCGAGAATCCGCACAGCGCGAACTCCAAAACCTATGCCAACAAAATCGCCGCCGATGATCCGGCGAACTTACCCGCCGGTTCGATTCTCGTCCGCGAAGACTACGACGAGAACAACAAACGGACCGGCTTCAACGTGCTCTATCGCGTGAAGGACTACGACAAGGAACACGGCAATTGGTATTGGCTCAAGTACGGCCCGGACGGCACGGTCGCGCGCACACCAGACAAGAAGGCCGTCGCCGGCAAAGTAACTTCGTGCATCGACTGCCACACCAAAGCGGGCGGCAAAGATTTCGTGTTCTCGAACGCCGCCGAATGAGCCAGCGTCAATTCCGAACAATTTCTTTTGCTCTTCATTCCTCTGCCTCCATTCCTTTGCCAACTCAAACGGATGGCAAAGGAATGGAGGCAAGGGAATGAAAGCCATGAACCTTTCCGAAGTCACCGTCATCATCCCTACGCTCAACGAAGAGCAATCGTTGCCGCTGGTGCTGCGCGACTTGCCGGTCGTCGGCCGCGTCATCGTCGTGGACAACGGCTCGACCGATCGCACAGCCGAAGTGGCGACGGCGAACGGTGCCGTGGTCGTTCCAGAACCGCGTCGAGGCTACGGCTCCGCTTGCCTCCGCGGCCTCGCCACCGTCGAGTCCTTGATTGCCGAAGGTCAGCCGGCTCCGTCCATCATCGTCTTCGTCGATGCCGATTACAGCGATCATGCCGAACAGCTTCCATTGCTCGTCGCGCCGATCTTTGAAGGCCGAGCCGATTTCGTGCTCGGTTCCCGAATGCTCGGCGAACGCGAACCAGGAGCGATGCCCTTCGCCGCGCTGTTTGGAAATCGGCTGGCCTGTTTTCTGATGCGACTGCTGTTCGGCGCACGCTTCACCGACCTCGGCCCGTTCCGAGCCATCGCCTACGACAAACTCCGCGAACTGAAGATGTGCGACACGAACTATGGCTGGACGATCGAAATGCAAATCAAAGCCGCTCGCGCCGGCCTGCGTCACATCGAAATTCCCGTCCCATACCGTCGCCGCATCGGAGTCAGCAAAATCAGCGGCACGATTTCCGGCGTCGTGAAAGCCGGCACGAAAATTCTCTGGACGATCGCCCGCTATGGACTGAATGGGACGAAGACATGAATGCTCCGTCCCGTCGTCTGATCGTGCTGGGCTTCGGCAGTTGGCTTTGCTATCTCGCCGTCGCGGCGAGTGCCCGCAGTTTGCACATCAGTCGTTCGGGAGATCATACGCTACTTGTGCAGTTGGCTTTGTTTGCCGCGGCGTTCGGTTTGTATCTCGCGGCGGTGCGAGTTGCCCGCCGCACGAGCGAGACGCGAGTCACGCTGTCCGTGATTTGGATCGGAGCGGTTCTATTTCGGCTCACCTTGTTGGTGTCCGACCCGATCGAAGAGGTTGACCTCTATCGTTATGTGTGGGATGGCGCGGCCAGTACCAGCGGCGTGAATCCATTTCGTTACACGCCTCAGCAAGTCTTGGCGTCGTCGCCCAATGATTCGCTGCCGCCGGACCTCGCGCGGCTGGTGGCCTTGCGGGACGAGTCGCCGGAACTGACTGAGATTCTCAAGCGAGTCCACTTCGGCGAACTGCCCACGATTTATCCGCCGGTCAGCCAAGTTGTGTTCGCTTTCTGTTCGTGGCTGACGCCGGCTGACAGTTCGGTGTCTGTTCGGCTGCTGTTGATGAAGTCATGGTTCGTGGCGTTGGATCTGATCACGATTGGCTTGGTGATTCGATTGCTGCGACAAGCCCGAATGCCGGCCGCGCTAGTCGTGACCTATGCTTGGTGTCCGCTGGTTGTGAAGGAAGTTGCGAACAGCGGGCATCTTGATTCGCTGGCAATGTGCCTGACGGTGTTGGCACTTTCTTGGATGTTGTTGGCCGTGAACGTCGCACCGCCTAGCCGCCGAAATATCCTGATGTTCTCAATGGGGTCGTCGTTTGCACTCGCTCTCGCTGTGGGAGCCAAGCTGTATCCGGTGGTGCTGGCCCCACTTTTTCTGATGCTGTTCGCGCGACGGCTTGGCTGGCGAGTGGCGATTACGTCAAGCGCGTGTTTTGTGGTGATGACTGTCGCCGTTCTCTGGCCGATGCGTCCGTCGTCGGTTGGAGCCGAGTCGGGTTCAGCCTTCGATGAAGCCAGCGTCACCGCCAGCTCCGATGAACCGCCGTTGCCGCCGGCCGAGGTCTCGACTGCGCCGCGCGATCCGAGCGAGAGCGTTCAAGCGTTCCTAAGCCGCTGGGAGATGAACGACTTTTTGTTTCTGCTCGTCATTGAGAATCTACGTCCGTCAGCGGGCTTGCCGCCGGAACAACGAGCATGGTTCGGCGTCACACCAGAAACATGGCGGCAATCGCTCGTTCAACAGATCGCTGCCGTCACGGGCCTTGATTCCGACCGAGTTCCATTCATGGCGACTCGGCTGTTGTTATCGATCGCCTTTGTGATTCTTGCGAGTACGTTGGCGTGGCGAGCAAGCACCGCATCGCTTGATCGCGGCGAACGGTCTTCACCCCACCAGATACTCGAAGCCGCGTTCCTGACGCTCGTTTGGTTCTGGCTGCTGCTGCCGACGCAGAACCCGTGGTATCTGCTATGGAGCCTGCCGTTCCTGCCCTTCGCCCGCAGCCGAGCGTGGCTGCTGCTGAGTGGATTGGCGTTCGCGTACTACGTCCGATTCTGGCTGACGGCTCAGTTTCCATCGCCGCTGCTCGGCACGCCGTTTCCGGGTGCGCAGTTCTTTGACTTCGTCGTGACGTGGCTCGAATACGTCCCGTGGTTTGGCTGTCTTTGTTGGGATCACTGTTTCTCGGAAAAAAACTGTCATTCAATGCCGCGAGAAGCATCTCACGGGCAATAAGCCGTGCGAAGTGTGCGATGAGGTCACTTCTTTGTCGCCGAATGTGCGAGGCCGCGCGCCCCCGATCGGCCAGTCGCGCGTAAAATATGGCGATCGCACGGTTGCCATCGTCAAAAGTCGGTTTAGCATGTTGGCTGCTATGTGTGCGGCCATGCGCTTTGTGTGTCGTGTGTTCGATCCCATCCCGGTGTCGGCGACCTTCGAGCCGTTTCGAGTTTCGCCCATGCCCATTCAGAAGGAAGTTGCCATGAGAACCCGAACCCTGTCCAGCTTGTGTGCATTATGTGTCGTGCTGATGTCTCAAGTCGTGTTCGCTCAAGCCGAGGCCGGAGCCAAGATTCGCGGCGATGCGTGGAACGGTGGTCAAGTCCAGACCTACCAGCGTCACGCTCAGGACCGGTCGCAAATGCTCTATCAATACGCACAGCCTCAAACGCCGGTCACGAAGCCGGAAGCCAAAGAACTGGTCACTGGCATCAAGAAGGATCTCACGGAAGCGGACAAGGCGCTGGCCAAGCTCAAGGCCGATCATGCCAAGGAGCCGGAAATCGTCAAGCAGATTGCTTTGATTGAAAAGCATCACGTCAAAGCTCACGAGGTCTGCGGCATGGCGGAAGAGCACTGCTTGAAAGAGCACGGCGACCATGTGGTGATCGCCGACTGCTGTGCCAATATGTGGAATGAATTGGACGCCGCTCAGGTCGAGACGAACAAGCTCCTGAAGATGCTCAAGATCGAAAAGCTGCCAGTGCCCAAGAAGCCCGCCGAAAAGAAAGAAGACAAAAAGGCCGAGAAGTAATTCTGACGGCATCAGTTCATTGAGCCGACGATCGGATTCATTGCTGCTCAGGCCATGAAGTCAATGCCGGGCCACGAACCAGCGACACAGCGCCGTGACGGCCGTCGGAATGACAACCATGAACACGTTGTCCAACGCGCGGCCTCGGCCGTCCATGCTGATGGCGATACCGCGAGAGGCCAACACGCTCGTGAACTGTGGGCTCGTGAACTGTGGGCTCGTGAACTGTGGGCTTGGCGAAACGCTGCTCGGCAAATGCAAACTCGGGCCGCCAGATTAACGA
>JAYVSP010000412.1:0-5242 GCA_043775215.1 Planctomyces sp.
GTTTAACCGCAACGCCATCGGCGTGCGCGAGTCGTATCCACCGCGCCCACGCCGATGGCGTTGGGGTTAAACAAAGCATCAATCTCGCCCGTGCGAAGATATAGGTTAGTCGAGACACATCGCGCGTCTTCGGTGTATTTATTCGGTGTATTTATAAGGATGGCGGCAACACGCCTGAATTCAACTTGAAGTTTAAGGCAACTTCGCGTCGCGGCAGGCGATGTTTGAGACCGACCTTCATCGCGTCCATCGCGGCTAAAATTCCAAACATTCAAAATCTTGGTCACAAATTGCTTGCAATTTCCTACTAGCCTTGGAATGCTGTTACGCGCACCTTGATTTTGCTCAAGGGCGGCGTTCGCCACATCTCTGTCACTCGCGACTCAGTTCTTTTTCTCCAATTTTCTTTGGGAGGGTTGTCATGTTGTCGTCACCACGAAAACGTCTAGGTTTCACACTCATTGAGCTATTGGTGGTCATCGCGATTATTGCGATTTTGATCGCTCTTCTTTTGCCGGCTGTCCAACAAGCTCGGGAAGCAGCTAGGCGGTCTCAGTGCAAGAATAATCTCAAGCAGATTGGGCTGGGACTGATGACGTATGAAGGAACCCACAAATACTTGCCGATCGGAAACAGAAACGGTGGGTGGGGCCAGTCCTGGTGGATTGGAGTCATGCCGTTTCTAGATCAGGAGCCGTTTTTTAAGGCATGGAACCACGGCGTTTCCGGTTCTGGCTATAACTATGGTCCCAACGTTGCATTAGGAAACGGAAAAGCGTTTCCATTTGCGTGGTGCCCATCAAGTCCATTGCGAACACAATTTGAGACAACTCCGTCCAATGGAGGTCAGACTCCGGTCGCAACTTACACAGGAATCGCTGGTGCGACACCTGACCCACAGGGGCGAGCAACAACGGCCGGCAACGGAATCTACGGAAGTGGCGGAGTACTGTTTTATTTCAGTCGAATTGGCTTTAAGGATCTTAAAGACGGTTCTTCTAACGTGATGGCCGTCGCCGAGCAGTCCGATTTCTGTATTGAAACAAATGGGCCAAGTGGCAATACGGGCATGCAACGAATCGCTATCCACTCGTGGCCACACGGAATGTTCATGGGGAGCGATAACCCAAACGATCGCAGTTTTAATTGCGCCACCGTCCGCTACAAAGTCAACTACAAACAGGCCACGGGCGGTCACAATTACAATGCCGGTTCTTGTGGCGCAACGGGGGTGTGCGGAAATATGGGCAACAACAATCCCATTCAAGCCGCCCACGCGGGTGGGGCTCACACGGTTCTCTGCGATGGCACAGTCCGATTCTTGAATGAGAATTTGGATCTCTCCATATTTCTCAACTTGGCTGTCCGTGACGACAATAAGCCGCTCGGTGAGTTCTAAAGTTAGTGTCCAAGGCGACTGACTGACTTTCGTTCGGGTTGAATGCGACTGGGCTGCGGTCTTTGGCTTGTCCCAATAACGACGTTTATCTGAGCCAATCTGATCACCCTTGTGTCTGCAACCACTGCCGTTTCGCTTAAGGAAGATGGAATCAATGAGTCATCGAGTCTTGAACGTCGGTTGTAGAAGACTGCTGCCACTAACACTTCTCGTGGCCACCATGGCTCTCAGCGGATGTAGCGGCAGTGGGAGTAGCGTGAAGACAGGAACCGTTCAGGGAAAGGTTTTGTTCAAAGGGCAACCCCTGACGAAAGGAACAGTTTACTTTTTCACTGCCAAAGGGGGCGACTCCGCGAGTGGAGCCATTCAGCCCGATGGAACTTACACTGCTAGCAATCAAAGTGGTTTCAGTATTCCGGCTGGTGACTATGCGGTCTCGGTTTCTGTGATTGCGGCAGAGTCTGGTGCACCATTGGACCCTACGACACTCATGGAAAAAATTGAGAAGGAAGGTCTTCCCAAGCCCTCCGAAGCGATTCCGGAAAAATACTCCGACCCCAAAAAAAGCGGTTTAATCGCGGTGGTTAAGGAAGGCTCCAACACGGCTGATTTCGACCTGAAGTAGTTGCTCTCGAAGAATTCATTCGACGCCAGCCGCGTCCGTGCGGTGACTTCAGGGTTCCCAAGGGTGCAATCTTCGTACGTTCTCTGCGGAGCGGCGCCATACTGCTGAGGTTCTTGGCTGACCAAGAGCCTCGAACAAGTCGGCCAGTTCGTCCATCAGCTTTGGGTCTTCAGGAGCGGTTTCTCGTCGGCGGTTGATCTCTAACACTCGGCGTTTCAATTCAGAAAGCCGACTGCTCTCCCGGAGGTGTCGGGCTGCGCCAGAGGAATCCCCCTGACGAAGCAGTACTTGGGACAGCCGATAATTAGCCTCGTCATGAACTGGGGAGATTTCTAAGCAGCGCTCGAAATCGGCTTGGGCTTCGGCAAGGTGCTTTTGTTCGGTTCGCACTGCTCCACGCAGAAGTAGCGCCGACAAATTATCCGGCTCTTTCTCAATCACCTGGTTGAGCAACTGCTCCGCACTCACTCGATCGCCAGTGGATCGTCTCAATTGTGCCAGTCGCAGTTGATCCTCGCTGATTGGCGGCGGTACGTGCAACACTTCCGTCACCAGAGGTTCGGCCTCTGAGAACTGTCCGAGGCTGATCAAAAGCTGCGCGAGTTCTCGGCGGGACGACAGACCGATCCGTTGAGAGACATCGCTTTGAGAAACAGCCTGACGATAGGCATCAACGGCTTCCGCATATCGTCCACGTGCCTGCTCCGTCATGCCGACGGCACGCCAGCAATCCGCGCGGGAACCGGCCAGCCCACGGAGTTCTTGTACCAATTCCGTTACTTCCTTTTCGGAAAGCGTGCTCGCCTTTATGGGTAGCGCCAATGTCAGCACGCGAGCACGCTCACTTCCAAATCGCAACGCCACGGACATCGCCATGTCGGCCAGCATTGAGTGATGCGCGGCTTGCGCCTCCTCGATCAGAGCACACCAGCCGGAGACATCGCACTGGTCAGGCTGTTTGATCTGGGCATACGCTCCCAATGCTTCCAGAGGTTTCTCCAGCGCCAATTGAGCACGGCACCGAATCAACCAAGCCTGAGACGCATTCCCCGTTTCGGCATTGAGTGCGGCCTCCGCCAGCGCATCGGCTTGCGCGGGATCGCGAGCCAGAAGCTCTTCAGCTTGCCGAAGCAAACGCCACGGCGACGTGTACCACCAAAAACCGATCGCCACGACGACAACGATGACCACAACGCTCACAGAGATACTGCGGGGGCGTGATTTGAGATGAGGACTTGTAACCGCACAGTGATTAGTAGGGTGACTCATTTCCCATTCCTTCACGCAGGCAGTGGTACTGACAGGCCGTCAGTCCCTGGAAGACCTCTCGTCGACCCGAAAGCCAGCGAACGGAAACGTCCACGCTCTGCCGATTCTGTTCCAAGGCAAATGAGGCTCGTGGGTCGACATGCGACGCGAAGCTCACACCGGCTCGCATCGGAATTGTCACGCGACGCTGAAAAGCTTCCAAGCTGACTTCAGCACCGAGACCGGTCGGCTCACCGTGGGCCTCCAAAGAAATCGTTATCCATGCGGCCGGAGGTTTTCGGTGACGAAGCAGCGTGATAGGCTCTTCCAATCCGCTCACAACCATTTCCAGACCGCCATCTCCATCCAGATCAGCGACGGCGGAACCACGAGCCGCATGCCGTTGACGAAAATAACTACCGGCCTGAGTACTCACATCCGCGAAATGCCGTCCAGACTCGTTCTGAAAGACAAATGCTGGCTGCAAGAACGGAGACTGGCCGGTGCGATAAAGAACGTGTCCATTGAGCACATACCAATCCGGCCAATTGTCGCCATTCAGATCGTAGAGTCCCGTTCCAAAGCCGACATAGGCTCGACCAGTGCCGGCCAGGCCAAACTGCGTCGTTGCGTACTCGAATTGACCGCCCCCTAGATTGCGGTACAGCGCGTTATCTTCGAGTTCATAATTCGTCACGACGATATCCAGCAGCCCATCGCCGTCGACGTCTCCCGTATCCAATCCCATGCTGCCCTCCGCATGCCCTCGCTCGTTGACGGCAACGCCCGCAGCCAGTCCACCTTCGACAAGCGGAAACTCTGATCCTCCCCAGTACAGCAAGTTGGGATCACCGTCGTTGGCCACGTAGAGATCCAGCCAGCCATCCTGATTCAAGTCGGCGGCAAGAACTCCCAAGCCTCTGCCAAGTGCCGTCATTCCTGCCGCTGATGACCGATCTTCAAAGGTTCCGTCGCCGCGATTGACGTACAGCCGATCCGGCAACGGTGAGTAATTCTGGGGAGAGCAGACATCGGGATGATCGGGGGGCCGGCCGCAAGGTTGCGCCTTGCGCGGATCGAAATCGACATAGGTCACAACGTACAAGTCCGGCCAACCATCTCCCGTCAGGTCTGCGAACACGGCCCCCGTATCCCAGCTTTGAGCGGTCAATCCGGCTGAAGTCGTGACATCCACAAAAGACCCAGACGAATTGCGAAACAGGCGGCTCTGCCCAAAACAGGTGACGAACAAGTCCGGGTTTCCGTCGCGGTCAAAATCACCGGCAACAGCTCCGTGAGAGTAATCGACGGCAGAGGTCAGTCCTGCTTCCGCCGTGATGTTCGAGAACCGACAGTTCCCATCATTACGAAACAGCTTCCCCGGCAGACCGACTGTGGCTCCCGTCGTCGGTTCAATCTCGCCCCCTCCCGGACAGTACAAATCCAAGTCACCATCGGCGTCCGCGTCGAATAAACAAACACCCCCGCCCACTGTTTCCAAGATCGTCTGCCGCTCGGCATTTCGCCCTGTCCGATAAACCATCTCAATGCCAGATCGCATGGTGACGTTTTCAAACCAATCATCCGGTGCGATCGAGTCCTCGGTACGCAAATGATCTGCAACTGTCTCGTGGATTCGATGTGCTTCCGGGTCCAACCAGGTGCGTGCTGGCGGAACCGCGGACGGTGCGGGCGATGAGCCATCTCGACATCCCGAGAACGCCATCAGTGCCATCAAACCGAATACCCAACTTTGCGAGTAGGAATTGACCACCTTTCCCAAATTGACGCTCATCGTGTCGTTCCCGTTGTTGTTGGCGCGCTCGAAGTGGTAACACTATAAATCGGCGGTCATTGAAATCGCACGCACGCGGCGTGTTTTGCAGGGCTGGCTAGTTTTTCAAACGTAGGGTGTGGTCGAGTCATCGAGACCCACCAAATGTCTCACGATCCGGTGGGTCTCGATGACT
>JAYVSP010000413.1:0-24904 GCA_043775215.1 Planctomyces sp.
TCGCCGCTCGGCACACTCAGTGTTGATACCGGTGACGTTACGGTCTATCGCTTCGGCAAGAACAAATCCTTCACCATCATTCCGCCTTCGGCCTGAGCAAATCCGCCGTTCAGCGCTCGTTCCGCGATGGCTTGGGGATTGTTTCAGATGGCGATGCGTTCGACTTCATCGAGCGACACGGCTTCGCTGCGGCGGTCGTAGAGTCGCGTTGTCTGGCTGGAACTGTGGGCGGCGATTCGCTGCGCATGTTCGAGTAGACCACCGTTGCTGAGATACGCCGTGATGCCAGTCGCTCGCATCGTGTGGCAGCCGATGGTTCTTGGCAGTCCGGCGGCGACTGCTCGGCGTTTGACCATCGCGAGGACTTCGCGCCGGTGGAGGCGGCGTGTCGTGAGTTGCCGTCGCCGGTTCAACGAGCGGAAGAGGGGCGTCTTGGTTTCGTGGCCAATGCCGGCGGCGAACACGTATTCATCGAGCGACCCTTCGAGTTTGTGATGAGCGGGAACCGCGTGTCGCTTGCCGCCTTTCTCGCGAAGGTTGACCCACATGCGACGGCCCCGCTGTTCGTAGTCTTCGATATCCATGTCCGTCACGGCCCCGATACGAGCGAAGGTGAAAAGCATTGTTGCAATCAGTGCCCGATCACGTTTCCCGGCAATCGACGAAGTGTCGATGGAGTCGAGCAGTTGCCGAGCCTCTTCGGCGGTGAGGACTGGCGTGCTGCCAACCGTGACGACGTGTTTCGGTCCACGCACGGACGCAGCGGGATTCGTGGGGAGCACCTGCCCCGTCACGAGCCAATCAAAGAGCATCTTCAACGCCGAGAGTTTCTGTTTCACGCTTGGCCGGTCGATCTTCGTTCCAAGCTCTTCGATGTAGCCGGCGACGAGGAATGGACTGATTGGGGGCAGGCCGATGTTGCGATTCTCGCACCAGAGGGTGGAGGGATCGGAGATGGAGTACCGCGTGCAACTGTTCACTTCAAGAACGGCTTGAGCAGGTGCAACTTTTGGTCGCGCGACAGCGACACCGGAAACACAAATTGGCCGCGATACAGAATGACTTGGAACTCACCATTGTCTTGCCAATACATCGGGCTGGACTTGGAAACGGGCTTGAACTTCTCATTGGAGCGAGAGGTCTGTCGCGTTCCGGTCACGGAGTTGATCGACAGCGACACCTCGCCCGAACGCAGACTCAGATTTCGCGAGAGTCGGTGCTGATAGCGGGACCACGGCGTGGACTGTTCGGCATCCATTTTGAACAGCAACGCCGCGAAGGGGAGGTCGCTGGCGACTCCCATGTACTTATTCTGTTCGCGACTTCCCGGCACCGGAAAGATCCCCTCCGGTCCACACGAGCCAACCCCTTCACGTCCGGCGATGGATCGGAACAACGCGGGCGAGACCGGGCGGATGTCCCCGGAAGCGTCGATGCGATATGGCTCGTCGACAATCACGGGAAAGCCAGTTCGGATCGTGTAGTTGTCGGATTTCTGCACGTCGGGTGCCGCCACGCGAATGGACTGTTTTGTCCACTTGAGAAGTCCGATCGAGAACCGGCGTGGAACTCCCAACTCACGCTCGCTGGACGGCGTCACCAGGAAATAACGAAAGGCGTAACGGCCGGACGTCCAGCCGCCTTCGGGAGCCTGCGCGCGTCCGGCGATGTTTTGCACCTGAGTCCCTTGCTGCAACACGTAATCTTGTTCGGCGAAGACCCGGCGAAACTCCGCATCCTGTAGTCGCAATCGAACTTTGAGATTGGGTTCGGGGATCGGCTTAGTCGTGGTGACGACCACCGTCCAAACCAGCGGACTGCTGGTCAGACCTTTTTCCGGCTGTGGTAATTCGTGGCGCAGGAATTGAAGTGCCGAAATGTTTTGCTGCGACTTGGCGAGTTCATCTTCATCGAAGAGGAAAGCGAAATCAGTTCCTTGTTTGAGCAGATCATCGCCGGTGGGCTGAAAGTCAAACTTCATTTCCGGTTTCGATTTGGCTGTTCCCAGCAGCATCTTCAATTCCCTGGATCGCTCAATTTGCGCGAGTCCATCGTCCGCTTCTGGGCGTTGCGGCGCGATCGACTTGGCAGACAGAAACTCCTTGCGAGCCAGGTTCTCGTCGCCGGCATCGAGAGCCTGCTTCCCCTTTTCCATGTGCCGCACATAGTCATCCCGTTGGCGAGAAGCCCCGGTATCGAGTTCTTTCATGGCGGCTTCGGCTAATTGCGATTCGAGGGTTTCCGGCGGGAGGGACTCCTGTGCTCGTCGAAACGCTTGCCGAGCTTCCTCCAAGCGGCCCGACTGAGCTGCGGTCTGTCCGCGCTGCATCTGCTCAGCAAATGGTTTTCGCAGTTCCGCTTCTTGACGAAAACGTTCGAACGCACCCTTTGCCAATTCGATTTCCATTTCTGTCGGAGCCAGCAAGACCCAGGCTTGAAGCGTCCCTTCGGCACCACCGGAGTAGGCGTAGACTCCATTGGGAGACAATCCGCAACCGGTCAGCATCTGCTCATGCAGACGCTCGCTGGCGCCGACATGGCCACGCTCAACGGACGATAGAACTTGCCACAGATGCAGCCGCTGGTCTGAACCGCCGGTGATTGCCAATGTCCCGCCAGGAGACCGCGCCAAACTGGTCAACGCGGTCTCCTCATCAAACGGACCTCGGAACGATTCCTTGAGCTTTCGCTGTTGCAGATCCCAAACCCGCAGCCTTCCATCTTCGGCCGCTGACAAACCGAGTACACCGTCGGACGTGAACGCGACTCCGCGAACAGCGGCTGTTCCATCGCTGAGCTTGGCCTGCGGAGCGGACTCTGTGACCGGCCATGACAGCACATTTCCTTCGGCATCTCCGGAAAGAATGGATCGGCCATCGGGCGCGAAAGCCACACTCGTCACAGCGGCGGAATGTCCCTCAAAGCGACGCAGTTCGCGTGAGCCGCTCGGATCACAGAGCCGTAGCGTGCGGTCGCTGCATCCCGCGAGGACATACGGACCAAACGGGTAGGCCGACACGCACGTGATCGCGCCGCCCGTCACGTCGCACCGCGCGGACTGTTTGCCGGTCGCGACATTCCACAGACGAATCGTTCCATCGGCTCCGCCGGAGACGAGCTTTCCATCCGGCCAGAACGCCACGCCGTTGACTGCACCCGCATGACCAACCAGCCGACGGACCAATTCACCCCGAGCCGTCCCCCACACGACCAAACCACCGTCGGACAATCCGGTCGTCACCGACTTGTCATCAGCAGCGATGGCGACACTCGTCACACCAACCGGCTGCTTCGCGATCTCACCGACATGCTTCATGACAATCAGCATCGAGCCATTGATCGCCACTGATTGTGGCCTTGAGGCATCGGCATCCGGCTTGTCTGACATCACCATGAACAGCGCCAGACCCAACAACAGCGCACTGAGTACGGCCGCACCAATCACGAGGTCTCGCCTCTTCGACGTCATTCGGCTCATGAGCGTTCATTGCTCCAGCGAGCGGCGCAATCGGCTCAATGTGCTCGCGGACGTATCCGGCGGGAATTTTACGGACCGCACCGTGATCCGGACGTCCAACGCGTCGTCGCCGGCCCAGTAGGCTTTCGCTGTCTTTGGAACCTCGGACTTGCCGATGTATCTGACCGAATTGATGCTCAAGAACAACCGGCCGGCTTGGTCAGGCTGGATTTGTCGTTTGGTCTCAAACTCGGTCTGCTCGTTCCGCGATCGGGAATAGGCCGAGGGAGGAGTTGAGACCATTTCCCAGGGGCGCTGGCTACCTAATCGAAAGAGGAGCGATCCCCATGTGTTCTGCGAGGTAATGCCAGACACGGATATCAGATTCTCCCGCTTAACAAATCGGCGGGCATTGTCCGACAGAACCACGCCTGCCGGAGAAATTCTCATCGCCTTATCGAACTGGAATTTCTCGCTGGTGCTCGCCGTTCCCAGGGTGATTGTCCCCGTGGCGTGAATCCGCACGTGATCGCCGGTGAGCAGATCCAGTTCCGAATCGAGTTCATACTTTTGCGCCTGCACAGCGCTGGGGCTGACCTTCAAGACTTTCTCGCGAACTTCCAGCTCACCAACTCGGTATTGCAGAGTTGGCGTCTTCTGCCACGTTTTGGGCGGCCCATCTTCTTGCAACCAGACCTGCGGGCGCAATGTATCGCCGAGCTTCAAGCTCGTCGGCGACAACGTGCCGGGCAGTTTCATTTGATAAAGCGATATCGGAATTTTTTCGGTCTGCTTCTCGCCAATGATGTTGTCATTCACGTCCACGATCGCAGCACTCAACGTGGCATCACGCTGAGCGTTTTTGAGCCATCTGACCTCGATGCTCCAGTCGATCTTTCCAGAACCGTCAAGTCGCACGACGTTGTCGCCGTTCGCGGTGAAGAGGAAGAATGACTTGCCGACTTTGTCCGCGCGGTTCAAGTCGTTCGACGACGAAGTGGACGGGAAGGTCAGCGTGACCGTCGGGGGCGACCCTTCCGATAACGACTTCAACGGAAGCGTCGGCGCTGGACGTGAGCCAAACTTCGCCAACAGGCCATCGACAAACTCCGTGCTCGCGGGATCGGCTCGCAGCTTTTCCAGTTTTTTTGAAACAGACAAATCGCCGATCGAACGCAGGCCATCGAGTTTCAATTCATAGTCGCCGACAATTTCTTGACGGCGCTTCTGCTTGAGGTCGCCGACTCGCTGCTGCTCCTGCCGGGCCAATCTTCCGTCCCACTCCCATTTGCCGCCGATTCCGGCCGCCAACAACAGCAACAATCCGGCGACAACGCCTACTCGTCGACGACGCCGGCGTTTCTGAACTTGGAATGCTTGCCGCACGGCACTCATCAAGTCCCGACATGTCGGAAACCGCTGCTGCGGATCATCCGCCAGCGCTCGTGCCAACACAGGCCGCAGATCGTTCGCGTTGTGCGGTTGACCAGCCAAGCACTCCCGCAGAACAACGGCCAGCGAATACTGATCGGTCTGAGGCGTCACGCTTCCCCCGGCGCGAAGTTCCGGAGCCAGATACTCCGGCAGGAACAGCTCACCGATGAAATCCGGATGAAGCTCATGGTGATTGGCATCCCAGCCGCAGAGTGCGTAAACCGACGCCAGCTCATCCAGACACGGCCGATCGTTTTGATCGAAGTAAATGGATTCCGACTGCACGCGGCCATGCACATGTCCGAGCGTGTGAATCTCGGTCAACGTGTTCGCGACCGATTCCAACCAGTCCAGCATTTGGGCTGGAGACTGTGACGCCAGACGCTCGCGCAACGTCGTGCCGTCGGTGCCGCCAAAGACCAGCCAAGGCTGCCGTGTGGAACCGCCAATCTGACGCACTGGTAACAAACCCGAGACCGCGATCTGAGAGAACTCTTGAAGGCTCTGCCGAAATTGACGCCAGCCGTCATCGCCGTCGAAGAGGTGTGTGGCAAAGCGGCGGACCAGAACAGGAATCTGGTCCTGTTCGTCGATGGCCTTCGTCAAGGTAAACAAGCTACCGGAATGAATCTCCCCCTTCGTTCGATATCGAACGGTTTTGCGATCTGGAGTCATGTCAAGGATCCTTGCAAGGTCACTGCGAAGCGAAGGACTACATGGGCTCACTTATTTGGAACGCTTGGACGCAGATTTCGAATCCTTAGAGGCTGTCGGTTTGAGGATGCCAACGATACGAAATCCCACACTGGGCGACGGCGGTGACGGCGGCGGCTTATTTCGAGAGCGCATATTCGGAGCGGAGTCCGCGGGATCTTGAGTGTCCCACCCGCCTCCCAAGAGCGTGCCGGAGTCGGCGGTTGCTTCCCAGACATTTCCCGCCATGTCGAACAGTCCCCACGGATTTGAGGCCAATTGCTTCACCGGTGCCAATGTTGGAAATCCAACGTCTGCAGTTCCGAGGTTGGCGTGACTTTTTTCAAACTGGTTTCCCCAGTAATAGTGCGTGGTTGTCGTTGCTCGATAGGCGCAGACCCACTGCTCAGGAGTTGGCAGCGAGTATTGCAAGCGTTCTCCGCCGTGCAGAGTCAGCCAGTTGCAGAACCCCTCCATCTGCTTTTGAGTCAACCCAACTATGGGAGTGTCGTTTCTCTTGATTTGCTGCTCCAAAACGGCGTAGTCAGAGCTTTCGCGAAGGATCGAATCCGCTTCCGTGGCTGCGCGCAACCAGACAGGGTATTCCGCTTCTTTCTTGTAGGACGTGCCACCTTCGTCACAGTAGTGCAAGTATTGCGCGACGGTCACCTCATGCTCGGCGATCCAGAAGGGCTGTTTGAACTCAGGCCATTCTATGCCGTCGGGGCCAAGGAACTTTCCGGGGCCGACGCAGATCATTTTCAGGTCAATCGAATTCGTGAAGTCATACTTTGCGACATGATTTGCGAGCGGTATGGCATCCACTTCCTCTTCAGGAGTCAGTTCGACTTCCGGTTGCGGAGAAGCCGCCCACAGATTTGTCTCCAGGAATTCCCGTGTGAAGTCCCAAGTCTGCCACAGCAGAATTCCCATCGTGGCGACGAGCACGGCAGAGACAACCCACCGCGCCGACCGGCGACGGCTGGCTGCGGGAGTCGTTGATCTTTTGACCGTGGCTGTCGGCGATCCCGACGCCTTCGCCAGTGTGCGTGCCGTGTCCGAGGCCACTTGCGTGACGAATCCGACGATGCTGCTGACGACTCCAGAACCGGATGGCTGGACGTCTCCCGTGGCATTCGCCAGCACCGCCTGCGCGAATGATCGGCAATCCGGAAACCGCTCGTCAGGCTTCTTGGCGAGAGCTTTCATCACGGCATTGGAGAGGGCTTTCGGGATGGAAGACGCCACATCGCACAGTGGCCGCGGACGTTCGGTGGTTTGCTTCACCAGAATGGCCGACGGCGTCGGTCCCGTCAGCGGCAGACAGCCGGCCAACACCTCGTACACCGTGACGGCCAAGGCATACTGATCGGCGCGGCCATCGAACTGCTCACCGAGCACCATCTCCGGTGCCATGTACTCCGGCGTGCCCAGCACCATTCCCGCGCCAGTCAACGAGGCCTCGGTCGGAGCTTTCTCGGCCATCACCTTTGCGACACCGAAGTCGCTCAGGTAGGCATTGCCATGCGCGTCAAACAGGATATTCGCCGGCTTGACGTCGCGATGCACGAAGCTCTGTTTGTGGATGAAGTCGAGCGCGTCGGCGACGCCCGCCAGCCAAGTACACAACGAACCAACGGCGAGCGGCTGACGCTGTCCATCCGCGGGGCGAGTGCAGCGATCCTTGAGGTCGCCGCCGGAAAGAAACTGCATCACACAGAAGGGGATTCCCTCGAACTCGACGACATCCTGAATCTTCACGATGTTGGGATGCGAGAGCTTCACCAACGAACGGATTTCTCGCTGAAATCGGCCCGCGAATTCCGAATCGTCCAGCATTGACCGCTTGGGCACCTTGAGCACGACGTCGGTTTGGAGGTTGTCATCCCAAGCGCGGTAGACAGCTCCCATGCCTCCTTCACCGAACTTCTCGGTGATGGTGTAGCGCCCCGCCGCGAGCTTCTTCCCAACCCACTCGTCTGTCATCGAGCTCATTGTGTCGCCACCGCAATCAAGAACGGGCACTTGGAATCCTCGGTATCGGAAGACATCTCTGAGAGTTTGTCAAATGGTTCGGAACCGGTGGTGAGTCCGGCAGCGACAGACGTGTTCGATTCCGGCGCGCATTTCGTAGCCACGCTCACCAGAGCGTGGGTTGGCTGGGAACGATTCGCCCACATTTTGGTTGCGGCTTCGCCGCATCATTCAACTGCTTGCTTTCTCGTTTCGCCACCAATAGCCTGACGGCGAAAAAGAAGTCGCGATGTGCGGTCGTCCCGTCGCGTCTACCGAACCGCCACGATCAGAACCACCCAGCACGTTCGGATGGTCACCATGAGGTATTGCCCGCACTGCCAATTGCCACTGCAAGGAGCCCCGATTCGCTGTCCGTCGTGTCACGGAGAGATTGGAGTGGGAAGTGGTGGACTTCCGGGGCGTGTATTAAGTGGCGCTGGCCCGGCCGGTACGCTGGTGGAATCGGCCGAGCAAATTCGGCGAGCGGTTCAGGCCTCGACAGGACGATCCGCGGACAACGTCTCGCCGGCTTCCGTCGTGCCCGGTGAAAGTGGTCGATCACGAGCTCAGGTTCGTCGCCCCACACAACCACCTTCCGACACCCCGCTGCAGTCGCCTGCGTCGCAGCGTCGCTCCGATCGTCCTTCGGCTTCGGGAGTGGATGTTGCCGGTCGAGCGCCCCGAGCTTCGGGCGGAAAGAGTTCCGGCTCGTCGGTCAGCGAACCTGCGGAGACATCCGCAGCACAGGATGCCGCGATTCTTTTTCGTCCGCTGCAACGTCCTCCCACGATTCTGGTGTGTGTGTTGGACGACGGCTCCGTCGATGACGGCGAGTGGTTTCGATTGCGGAGCACTGGCCTAACAGTCGGACGGACGCAGGGAGACATCCTGCTCCCGCATGACTCAATGGTTTCCAGCCAGCACTTGGAGGTCACCTTGCGACAGGTCGAAGGGCGATTCAGGGTGTGTTTGCGAGACTTAGAAAGCCGCAATGGCAGCTTCATTCGGGGCAATCGGGTGGTGCTCAAAGACGGCCAGGAAATTTTGTTGGGTGGACGTCGCTATGCCTTTTCTGCGGGTGGCGTCAGTGCGGCCGACGGCGACGACGAAACGGCGGAGTCGGGCAGTACTCGCGGGTGGCAAGCAGGCTCGCCCGCTGAAATGGCTCGCCTGTTGCCAGCTCTTCAGGAGATCGCCGCTGACGAGAACACGGAAGGCCCGCGATTTCCATTGCTGAACGAAGATCAGTTGATCGGCAGCGATCCTCAAGAATGTGCCATCGTGCTTCCCGACGATCCATTCGTGAGTCGGATACATGCTCGCATTCACCGAGACGCGAACGGTCGCTGGATGATTGAGAACCAGAAATCGCTGAATGGCATTTGGTTCAGGTTCAACGAAATTGCCATCCATGCCAGCGGTGAAGTTCAGATCGGTGAGCAGCGGTTCTTGATCAAGATGCCGTAAACGGGCAGATGGTTGATCCGTTTAACTCAAACGCCATCGGCGTGGAAGAGACGGGAAACGAACGACTTCGGTTAGCACGCACGCCGTTGGCGTTGCGGTTAAACAATCATGCAACAGCCACTGAGGTCTTGCTGATGTCCACGGAACGCAGTTGGGTGATTGGCAGTTCGCCGGACTGTGACATTGTCGTCACGCTGCCCAACGTCTCACGCAGGCACTGTCGGTTGATCCAGCGTGCGACCGAGTTCATGCTGGAAGATCTTGGTTCGACGAATGGCACGCATGTGAATGGGACAACGATCACCGAACCAGTTCGTGTCACCGAGCGAGACGTGATCCTGTTGGGGTCGAACGCTCGTTTGCCGTGGCCGCGTTTGAAGAGTCAGCCTCGTGCGGCTTCCGGGGCACCTGAGCAATCCGCGATTGGCGGCGAGGCACCTTCGCGCACACTTTGCGTCGGGCGCGACGCAGACAACGACATCGTGCTGCCGTACCCAACGGTTTCGACACACCACGCGCGGCTGATCACCAGCGGCGGCCAGATCGTGGTGGAAGACCTCGGTTCGACAAACGGCACTGCGGTCAATTCGCCGGCGAATCGGGTGAGCCGGGCCACGATCACGCCCGAGGACAGTCTGTTTTTTGGCACTCTGCGAGTGCCCGTCGCCCGTCTGTTGGAAACGCACGGCACGGTCGGGATGCAGGCTCGCGGGAGCATCACCTTGAGCGGTCGCGAGATGACGTTTGGGCGCGATCCCTCCTGCGATCAAGTGCTCGACTATCCCATGATCTCCTCACGCCACGCCCGACTTTATCGCAAGGGGGAACAGGTCTATGTCGAGGATCTCGGATCATCCAACGGCACCTACGTGAACGGACAAAGAATCGCACGACTGGTCAGCATTCATCCGGGGGATGTGATTGGGTTGGGAAGCTATTCGTTCACATTCGCGCGCGACGGCCGCATCGAGACTCGCGATTGTCGCGGCAACGTCTCGATCGAAGCTCGCGACGTCACGGTGGAAGTGCCGGGCCGGCGACTACTGGAGCGGGTCTCGCTGACGATCCTGCCCGGAGAGTTTGTCGGCTTGATGGGGCCCAGCGGTGCCGGCAAGACGACGCTGATGAATGCGCTGAATGGCTACTCGCCGCCAGCGTCCGGGCAGGTGTTGTTCAACGGTTGCGATTTGTACGCCGACTACGCGCGGTTCGCTCCGTTGCTGGGCTATGTCCCGCAAGACGACATCATTCACCGCGATCTGACCGTGGGGCAGGCGTTGTACTACACCGCCCGCTTACGTCTGCCGCCGGATACCACGGCCGCCGAAATTCACGAGCGGATTCGCCGCGTCCTGAAACAACTCAGCTTGGAAAGCACCGAGCATGTGCTGATTGGTTCCCCCGAAAAGAAAGGGATCAGCGGCGGCCAACGGAAGCGAGTCAATCTGGCGATGGAATTGTTGACCGATCCTTCGGTCTTGTTTCTCGACGAGCCAACGTCGGGGCTTTCTTCGGAAGACGCCCTAATGGTGATGAAGCTGTTCCGATCTTTGGCCGACTCCGGCAAGTCCATCTTGCTGACCATTCATCAGCCCAGTTTGGAAGCATTTCGGTTGATGGACAATTTGGTGTTGGTGGGGAAGGATCAAAATTCCGCCGAGGCCGGCGTATTGGTGTACTACGGCCCGGCCTATCCAGACGCCGTTCATGTTTTCAATCCGCAGGGAGTCTCTGGGCTTCGGCCGGGCATGGACCCGTCGCCGGACGAAGTGCTACGCGGTCTGGCGAAGCAGCCGACGCGGAATTGGTGCGAACAATATCAGCAGTCACGATACCAGCGGGAATATGTCGCTCAGCGCGCTGGTCAAGCAGGCACCGCTGCGCCGATCGTTGCCCAAAGTCCTCCCAGTCGGCGTCCGGGACTGGCACAGTGGCTGACGCTCGTCGGACGGTGTTGCACGATCAAGCGCAAGGACACCTGGAATACGATCATCCTGTTGGCGCAGGCTCCGATCGTGGCGGTATTGGTGGTGCTGGTCTTTGGCGGTGAAGTGTCGCAGAAGGTCACCGATCTACCCACCTGGTCAAAGATGGCAAACTCGACCGCAGTCACCGTGTTCTTGTTGGGTCTGTCCGCGTTGTGGTTCGGTTGCTCGAATTCCGTTCGCGAGATTGTCGGTGAGTGGGCGATCTATCATCGCGAGAGGATGGTCAATCTGAAATTGCCGAGCTATGTCGCGTCCAAGGTGGCCGTGCTGGGAATGTTGTGCTTGGTTCAATGCTTGACGATGTTGGGGATCGTGTCTTGGGGCGTTGGCTTAACTGGGCAATGGGGCGCGCATTTGACTCTGTTGATGTTGGTGTCCGGCGTCGGAATCGCGTTGGGACTGACTCTGTCCGCCGTGGCGAAGACATCGGAAATGGCGATTTCGCTGTTGCCGATCGTGCTCTTGCCAATGGTGATCCTGGCGGGCGTCATTTTGCCTTTGCAGGATATGAATCACCTCATGCAGAGCGTTTCGAATCTGGCCCCCTCGCGCTGGGCATTTGAGAGCATGTTGTGCGTAGAGTCTCGGAACCGACTATCCGCTCCGGATGCAGGATTGCCCCCAGGTGCTCCTTTGGCAGAAGCCAACGAGCGACGCTCTGCTCAGACGGTTAAAGAGGCTCTGCCCGATGACGTCGCGCAAAGATACTTCCCGCGTAAGCGCCGCTCCGCGATCGCCAAGGGAATGTTCGTCTTGGGCAGCATGTTGGTGCTTTTGGTGGGATTGGTACACCTGATTCTGCGAGTCCGCGATGTGCATTAGAGGCCGTAGCTGAAGTCGCCAGACTTCAGATTGTCGAACAAAAATTGTCCGTGCGCGATGTTCCGCGAACTGGAAATACCCTATGGCGACAGAGGTCCGAGTGAACACGACCTGCCCGACTTGCCAGACTGTCCTTGATGCGGCATCGGTGTCGGCATTCTGCGGCCAGTGTGGTGCTCCTCTCCACGATTTGTCCGCGGCCCCCGCCGTCGAATTGGACCACGTGAGCAAGTCGTTTGGGGGATACTGCGTGCTGCAGGATCTATCACTGGAAGTGAGGCGCGGAGAGCACCTCGTCATTGTCGGACTGAGCGGTAGCGGTAAGTCGGTTCTCATGGAGCACATCGTTGGTTTTCAGCGGCCGGACTGCGGGCGAGTCACGATTCTGAACGTCACTCTCGATGAGAACGTGACCGACTCGGTGTTGGAACAGATTCGCGCGCAGATCGGAATGGTCTTCCAAGGTTCGGCGCTGATTGATTCGCTGACAGCGTTGGGCAACATCATGCTTCCATTGACCTCACGCGGAGTCTCTGAGACCGAGGCTCAGGCCCGTGCCGAGCAGATGCTGAAATCCGTCGGCCTGTCGGCGTCGGAGGGGCATCGCTATTCGTCGCAGATGAGCGGCGGCATGCAGAAACGATTGGGCATTGCCCGGGCTCTGGTCACGGAACCCGCCATCCTGCTGTACGACGAACCGACCACCGGACTGGACGCCGCCACGTCGACCGTCATCAGTCGCCTGATGCGCCGCGTTCAGCACGCGCGCCCGCAACTGGCGTCGATCACGATCACTCACGATTATCTCTCCGCCGGAGTCTTGGCCGACCGCGTGCTGTATCTGAATCGCGAAACGGGACAGCTCGACGAGGTCATGGGCCGCGAGACCATTCAGCAGCTTCGCGAACGTCATGGGGGCGAGACCCGCGCGGCCGTGGCCGCCATTCGCGAGCGGTTGGAAACATTCTTTGGGCAGATTGTCGTTCGCGATCGCGCTGCGGACACTCGTGCTGACGAGGTCTCCTGGGGAGCCGCATTCGCCCGAACATTCACCAGCGGTTTCCTGACGCTTGGACAATCCATGCTGTTGCTGATCCGCGTGGGAATGACTTCGGATGTCCCCACGCTGGCGCGGCGGTTGTACGAGATCGGGTTTCAATCTCTGGCCGTGGCTGCCGCGGCCGGAGCCTTCTTCGGGATGATGCTGTCGCTACAAATCGGTCTGGGCCTGGCCGAGACCGGTATCTTCGATCCGCTGCCACGCATCATCGGTTCGGCCATCGTCAACAAAATTGGACCACTCGTGACCGGCTTGCTGCTCGCCGGCCGCATCGCCGCCAGCGTCAGTGCCGAGATCGGCGGCAAGCGGCTGTCGCGGCAGTTCGACGCCCTGCGAGCGATGGCCATTTCCCCAGTCAACTACTGGCTCAGTCCCTTGTTCTGGGCCAGTGTTCTCGCGCTGCCGGTGCTGAATACAGTGCTCGACCTGACCGCGTTCGTGGGCGCGTTCTGCGTCGCGGTCTTCCGGTATCAGGTCAAGGGATCGTTTTTTTTCAAAGAACTTTTTTTGAATGTCACGCTGAGCGGCTTCCTGTTCGGGTTGCTGCGTTCCGCCGTGTTTGGTGGAACTGTGGCGCTGATTGGTTATACGAAGGGGGCCGAAGAGAAACGCAGCAGCGACGACGTGGGCCGAGCCACCACTCTGGCCGTCGTGGCCGCATCTTTGGCCGTGATCGTGTTGGATTTTGTGATGACGTTTGTGGCTTCATTTTGATGGTTTCCGCAGGGTTCACGCTCGGCGTGGGTCTCCCGACCCCGCCGAAATCGATGAAAAGGTCTGACCATGACACACGCTGCGAAAGTCTGTCCGACATGCCGCCGGACTTATCCCGTTACCCAGAATTTCTGCGAAGCGGATGGCCAGCGGCTGGTCGCGCAAAGCAATGGTTCCGCCAGCGATCAGGTGCCTGCACCGGCCAAACCGCCTGCGGCGGCGAAATCTTCGCCGGTCGTCAGCCAGCGCGGGTTCCGCTGGCCCAAAGAAACGCTCGCCGGAATTGTCGTCGTGGTTCTGTTGGGGCTTTCGGTGGTGGGCATGTTCGGCTATCGGCAGTCCAAGAAGCTCAGCCTGACGATCACGTTTGAGGAAGCCCACGGATTGAAGACGGGAGACAGCGTCTACATCCAAGGAGCCGACGTCGGCGAGGTCACGCGAGCCGAATTCCGCGACGGCCGATTCGCAGCTGACATCATTGTGAACGAGCACGCCGTCCACCAGTTCCGCCACGACACCGAGTTCTTTGTCGGCTACGACAAGTTACTCGTGAACAAGAAATGTATCGTGGCCTACGTCCGTGATCCGAAAATCAAAAGCCCACCGTTGGAATCCGGGAAAACCGTGCCCGGGAAAGATTCTTTGCTCGAATACTATCTGACTCTGATCCGTCAGAACGGCCCAGCCGATGCGATGAAAATCTATGGGCAACTGAAATCGATGATTTGGGAGCAATCCGGCGGCCCCGGCAAATAATTCAGTCAAACGTTTTTCGTGCCCGCGAATCGTTCGCGATACCCTTGTGAATAGGAGTTTCCCCATGAAGAACACGTTGATCGGAGTCGCCGTGGGTGCCTTCGCCGTTCTTTTGATCGGTGGCATCATTGTCCGCTTTTGCCAGCCGCGGCCAGAAATTTGGCCAGACGGTTTTCGGCTAGACGGAATCGAGGTCATTCGGCTGGATGACAAAGCTCGGCAGTTGCCGCGGGACATTCTCGACGACCTCTTGAACACCGTCGGAGTCAAGCCAGGTGCTGGCGCTGGCGCCGACGGAGGGGACGCCAAGAAAGGTGACCCAGCCGACGCAGGCGCGGGCAAATTCCGACTGCCGTTCCCGAAAGGCCCCTTTCAGCCGCAGAAGGTTGTTCAGGACGCTTTCGAATTGGGACGGCAGGCTGCGCAGCAAGTCGACGCCGTGCTGCAAGACGTCTTGCCTCTCACCGATACCGAAGAGATTGAGTTGGGACGGAAGTTTCAAAAGTTGCTCGCCGATTGTAAGCCCGCATGGAATTCCGCCGACACACTGGCCCGCATCCAGCGACTGGCCGAACCGCTCATCGAACGCCGACAGCGAAAGGCGATCAGTTACACTTTCACGCTAATCGACGACACCGAGATCAACGCCGCCTCGCTGCCCGGCGGGTTCATCTATTTGAATCGAGGATTGATCGAGTTCGTCCAGCACGACGCGGAATTGCAGTTTGTCCTGGGCCATGAAATTGGGCATGTGGATTTGAAGCACTGCGTCCGGAACTTCACCTATGCGGCACAATCCGGAAAGTTGGGCGGCCAGCCCGTCGAGGCCGCTGTCAGCCTGCTGTATCACATGTACGAACTTTCTTTCTCCGAAGACCTTGAATTCGCTGCCGATGCCTATGCCTTTCGTCGGCTGCTGGCGGTCGGTCAAACTCGGGACGACGCCCTGCGGTTCCCACGCCGACATCTGAAACATTTGCAGGACAAAGGTGAATCGACCGCCGCCCCCAAACCAGAATCAGTCCCGTCCGCGGTCAACCAGGAAATCCTCAACCACTTCCGAACGCATCCTCCCACGGAAGACCGTGTCCGCCGGCTCGAAGAATTGCCGACACAAGACGTGAACAAGCCAGCCGACATCAACAAATGATAAAAAACGTTCGCGCCCCAAAATGGTCGAGCAGCGGGACGAGCATCTTCTCAACAACCGATCGCGTGCCTGCCTCAAATATCGAACTCCAGCCGAAGTCTTCTTCGCAAAATCATCACTTCCCAATTGCGATTCAGATTGAGGACCGCCTGGACGGTTCTGCCAGCGATTGTGTTTGCCTACGCCCACACCTTTGGCACAATTTTTCAAAAAATGGGCGGCTGGTCGCAAACCGCTCGTCAGCGTGCGGAACAACGAGAAGCCGAACGAGAACAGCGGCGAAGAAATGCGGAGTGGGAACGAGATCGCCCGCAGAGGGAGCGGGAAGCTCACGAAGCGGCTTTACGAGCCGAGACGGAAGCTCGCGTGAAAGGGACGGCTCAGAAGCGGCGTGAGGATGCACGGGCGGAGTGCGATGCACTGTTCTCGTTCGCAGCACCAGAGATCGGCACTCGGTTCAGCAAGCAGGATTTTGCGGAGTTCGTGTCCAAATACATGGCCGATGCCGCTTCGCCCGAAGTGGTCGAAGAGCGGGGCGAGCAACTCAAGGGGATCATTCGGCACCATTGGGAACGGATCGAACCGCCGCGTCAAAGTCTCAAGGAACTTTCCGAGTGGTTCGAGCAGCGGATGGGCGAGCTTCAATCCGTGCCCGATGAACGCCTTCGCAAGACATTGATTGTCCAACTCAAGGTGCGGTACAGCGACCTGACATCAAACATGCTCACCGAGACGTCGCCATGAATTCCTATCTGCTGGGGAAGAGACACGGCACACAGGAGCCGGTGCGAATTCCGAAGGCGAGCTTCGATACCCACTGGCACTTGATCGGCGGCACCGGCAAGGGGAAGACGACCGCGATTCACACGATGCTGCATGGTTTGCTGCTTGATCCGACACACGAGCCGTGCGTCGTCATCGTGGATCGGATGGGCAACCTATCGTATGAATTGTTGCTGTGGATGGCGTCGGACTTCTGTACCGACGATGTTCGCGAGCGGCTCGTCTATATCCAGCCGAGTCGCGAAGACGCGGTGATCGGGTTCAATCCCCTTCTCTATGACACGATGGCCCACGGGTATTACAAAGTATCGCGGGCGTCGGAGATTATTCTCAAAGGGTGGGCATCGCAGAATTTGGAAGAGATGCCGAGACTCGGTCGTTGGCTCTTCAATTCGTTTTGGGCGGCGGCACAGCTTGGCCTCACGATCGCTGACTGCGTTCACTTTCTGATGCCCGGCTCGCCGTACCATGAGCAACTGATGCAGTGCCTGCCGGACGCTCTGCGGTATGAATGGAGCGACCTCATTCAGACCCGTTCGGGAGAAGTCAGCCGTATCCTTGATTCCAGCCGTAACCGCTTGAAGCCGTTCTTTGAGTCCCCCGTGCTCCGTCAGATGTTCGGCGTGACTGAGAACCGGCTCGACATGCTGCGATTCATGCGGGAAGGCAAGATCGTTGTTCTGAACCTCGCTCCGCTGAATCGGCTTCCCGAACAAGTTGCCGATGCGATCGGCGGACTCGTCATCAACGAAGTGCTGACAAGTGCTCGCTCACTTCCGCTTGGCGTGCGTTATCCGACCTATCTGTACTTGGACGAATTCCAGCGATTCGTCGGCCCCGACGTGGAATCGGCGATTCCCGAAATGAGGCAACTGGGCGTCAAGCTGATTCTGAGTCATCAGAGTTTCAGCCAACTCAAACGCGGCGACACGGACCTCACATCGCTGATCTTCCAAGCCCAAAGCCGCATGATCTTCGGCGTGCAGGGTGAAGACGCCGACATCCTCGCTCACGAACTGGCGTCAATCCAATTCGATCCGAAGAAGATCAAAGACGAATGGTATTCGCAACGGCAGCGGCAGGTCGGTCATCGCATCGCGGAACTTGGCAGTTGGTCAACATCGAATTCGGACGCCGAGAACTGGAATCAGACCTACGGACAGAACTGGTCGCATAGCGACAAGAAAGTTTTGGGAGTGATCCGTGGCACGGGAGACACTCGCGGCGGCAGTGACGGGCACGGCGAGGGCGGATCGAGGACAAGCGGCAGCACGAGCGGAACGCATCAAACACTCGTGCCAGTTCATGAAGACTATTTGGAACTCGCGAGCCGAGTGTACCAGACGTTCGACGAAGATTTGCGCGTCTGGGCGCGAGACATCCGTAATCTCTCACGCGGCCGAGCAATCGTTCGGCTCGTCGATGATCCGAAGCTCCATGACGTGGATGTCAAACGCTCCGCACCGGGATATCTCGCGTTTGACGCGGCGACGCTTCGCGAAGAAATGCCCGAAGTCCTCGGCGAGGTTGACCGGATGATTGATCGGAATTTTCAATCGAGCTTGTTTGCGTCACCCAAGCAAATCGAAACCGAGATGCAGGAGCGGCTTCATCGCCTCCTTCACAAGACCATCGTTGTTCCCAGCAAAGTCACCGGCGATCAGCAATCCCCTCTTCCGCAGAAAACGCCATTCATCGACGGTTGAGAACGTCGATCACATCGGCAACCGGCATCCCACCGCCATCGCGGACGCGAAGCAGTGCATCGCGGAATTCATCGCGTTGATCGGGATGCACGCCAACAGCGGTTCGATACTTCTCGGCGAAGGCCGATCGCAGATATTCATGTTCCGCTTGATCGTGGAATACAGCCAACCATTCTTCAGCATCCAGTTTCAGGAGTTGGAGTTCCGCGTCCCACGCGGCTTTGGTCGCCTTTGGTGACAATTCCTTTGTCACTACGACATTCTATCACAAAGTCTTGACGCTCCAAAAATCGCCGATACAACATCCGCCGACGCTTCTCACGAAGTGCTCTCAGTGACGACTCGCGTGGATTTCGCGTTCAAAGCGAAGCAGCCGAGTTGCCTGAGAACGCATCCCGACCTCGGGAGCACCTTTTGCCGAGACCCTGAGCTATTCAGGAGCCTCGGCATCTTTCTTCCCTAGAGGTCTTCTGTCATGGTCACGGATCGCGATCTTTCCATTCTTCGTGCGATTGCACGCTACTACGTTTTGAATCGGCAACAGATTCAGCGGCTCGTCTTCCCCGAAGACACGCACGGCCGCATCACTCGCCGCCGTCTGCAATCGCTGATCGACGCGGATTTGCTCAGTCGTCAGCCGATGCTCGTTTGCCATCCGGCGAACGGTTTGCCCGCACCGGTCTACTACCCTTCATTCAAGGGAAACGCACTGCTCGCCGAGATGACCGGCGACGACCGCTTCCTCTCGATTCCAGCGCAGCAGCCGACGATGCACCACGTCTGGCACTGGCTCGCGGTGAGCGAAACGCACATCACGTTCGATGAGTCGATCCGCTCGCAAAACGACGACTCTCCCAACAGCGTCCAGATCCTCGAATGGTTCAACGAGTACGACGTCGTGAATCCAACCGAGACGCTGCCGGAGAAACGCTTCCGCCTCTACACACTGCTGCGTTCGTCACCGCGTCTGATTTGCGCTCCCGATGCTGCGTTTCTCTTGAGTACGCGAGGACAGGAGTTTTTTTCTTGCCGTCGCCGAGCCGACTTCTCTGACAAATTCTCTGACAAAGGATATCGACTCGACGTAACTAAGTACGCCCAGAGGGATTCGAACCCCCGACCTACGGATTAGAAATCCGTTGCTCTATCCAACTGAGCTATGGGCGCATGCAAACACGAAATGGTCTTTGGACTGATCCCCGACTCCGTTCGCAAAAAGTATCTGGCTCAGCGAGAGGACTTGCAAGCGGGTCGGACGCCGCGGAATTCCATTGGAGGTCGAGCGAATGTTCGATGGAATCAGCCGTCGAACAAACTATTACGCCAATAGTGGCGTCAGTACCTTCGCGTCATAGACGTCGGTCAGGCGTTCGTCGCGACCGTGGAGGTTGTATGTCACTCGTTTGTGGTCCAGGCCGAGTTGGTGCAGGATCGTGGCGTGGAGGTCGGCGACCATGACTCGGTTTTCAACGGCGTGGTAGCCGAGTTCATCGGTTGCGCCGTAGGCTTGGCCACCCTTGATGCCACCGCCGGCGAGCCACATTGAGAAACCCTGTTTGTGGTGATCGCGGCCGTCGCCGGACTGGCTGACGGGCGTGCGGCCGAACTCGCCGCCCCAGACGATGAGCGTGCTGTCGAGCAAACCGCGCTGCTTCAGATCCTTCAGCAGCGCGGCGGTCGGCTGATCGGTTTGATCGCAACAGTTCTTGGTGCCGTTGGCGTTGTTGGCGTGCGTGTCCCAGATTTGGCTCTCGACAAAAATCTGGATGTAACGGACTCCGCGTTCGACCAGTCGCCGAGCGATCAAGCAGCGGCGGCCATAGCTGTCGGTCTTCGGTTGGCCGAGTCCATAGGCCGCTTGTGTCTCGGCGGTTTCTTCGGCGAGGTTTAACGCGGCTCCCGCGGAAAGTTGCATGCGCGCGGCCATTTCATAGCTGGCAATGCGAGCCTCCAAATCCGGCGCGATGCGCGGGTGCTGCGCGAGATGCTCGTCATTGAGCTGCCGCAATAGGTCGCGCCGCAACTGTTGCGTGCTGTCGGAGACGGCGCTCGGCGGTTGCAGGTAGAGCACCGGCGTTCCCGTGTGGCGGAAGTGGACTCCCTGATAACGCGGCGGCAGAAAACCGCTGGACCAATTCCGAGTCCCATCCGTCGGCAAGCCGTTGTCGTTACGGAGAACGACATACGTCGGCAGGTTTTGGTTCTCGCTGCCGAGCGCATAGCTGACCCACGCTCCGATTGTCGGCCGACCAGTGACGATGCGGCCGGTGTGGATGTGCCAGAGCGCCTGCTCGTGATTGTTGTGCTCGGTGTGCATCGAACGGATCACCGCGATGTCGTCGGCGCAGGTCGCCGTGTGCGGCAGGATTTCGGAGTACTCGACCCCACACTCGCCATGCGGTCGAAACTTGAACGGCGTCCCCAGCAAGTTGCCGTGCGCCGAAATCTTCACCAGATCGGTGAAGTACTTCGGCATCGGCTTGCCGTTCTGAGCATTGAGTTCCGGCTTGGGATCGACCGTGTCCATGTGACTCGGACCACCGTGTTGAAAGAGCTGGATGACGGCCTTCGCTCGGGGCGGGAAATGAAATCTGCCGACGTTGGCCGCGTAAGTATCGGCTCGCGTGGTCTCTTCGAGGAGCATCCCGCCGAGGGCGATTCCTGCAAAGCCAGAGGCGCTCCGAGTCAGAAAATCGCGTCGCGCGATCAGGTTCCACAGCGGGTTGCAAGCGGGCGTGCTACTCATGATGACTCACTTTTCGTCAGGATTTCCTTGGCCCATTCCGCATCTTCGTCGGAGAGTGCCGGGCACGGATCATCGACTTCGTAGTCAACATGACGTTCAAACAGAGCATGCTCGTAGCACTGTTCGAAAACCGTTTGCAAATCCAATGTAACGTCGGGGTCCGGGTCAAGCAGCGGGACCGCGATGGTGGGGAGTCGGTCCTTAAGACAAAACGGATAGACGAAATAATCACCGGCACGATTCGCTCGATGAACACAAACGTGGTAGTCAAATTCGCCCGCTTCCTGTTGTAGCCGATCGAGCGGGACCGCGGTTGTGTGCTCACCTCCTCTCAGCAGATCGATTTCAATCAGGTTGGCGTGGCAACCGAGTACCTCCGCCTGTTTCTTACGATACTTCTTGCGTCCGCGAGTTCCGGCCACTTTATTCGTGGGACTGAGGATTTCGATCGCCGTAACGAGGCTCCGCTTTTTCGAGGCCGAGCGAATCTCAATGAACATTTCGCGAAATTCATCCTGCGGCACATGGATCACGACCGGAGCCGGAGCAATGGCCACGTCGGCATCGGATCTGAAATTATCCACAACGATTGTTCGCTCCGATTTCGAAGAACCCCGGCCCTGTCTCCGTGAAATTGGCACATCTGGTCCAATGTAGCGGTGTGACTGGTCCATCCAGACACGCGAACCGATTCCGGCGTAGTAAGGCGGCGGCAACACGGAGTTGAGTGCCGTCCGAATCTCTCCGATCAGTCCGTCATGCAAATCTGGGAAGATTTCCGGATCTTCGAGATATGGGTCCATTCCGGGAAAGAGCGAAGGCATGATGACTCTCTTTGAGTAGATTGCAGTGGCGGGCATCGAACTTGGTTCGCGAACCACGCGTCCTCCCTGCCAATTTCAAAAAACCAAATTCGCGAAGATTCAATGCACGTACACGAATTCGTTGCTATTGAGCAGCACCAGTGCCACTTGTCGCCAAGCGGCCTTGAGGGCGGCATGATTGTCAGTATCCGTGGCATTTGGCCTTTTCGCCAATTCTTCTTGTAAAAGTTCGGCGAGTGATCGCGCGACGTAATCGACTTCTTTGGCCGACGGCTCCCGTGTGAAGAGTAAACGGAAGGCAAAGCGGGTGCGGTCGTGATCGGTCGATGCGGCGGAGAAGACTCGCTCGGCGAGCGCGGTGGCCGCTCGATCGGCGGAAGGGCCGTGCAACATCGCCAGCGCTTGCAGCGGAACAGTGGAGACCGTGCGTTCGGGGCAGTTGATTTCCATCAGCGGCGTGTCGAACAGGTCCAACATCGTCAGGTGCTGGCTGCGACGCACAATTTGATAGATCGAGCGGCGGCGGCCCGGCTCATCATCGGTGTCGAGCACCGAGCCGTCTCCCTGGAGAGCAACATTCGACGGTGTGCCGAAGGAACGCGGGTTCAGACGGCCGGAGACGGTCAGCAAGCTGTCGCGGACCATTTCGCCTTGATGCCGTTTCGGCGTCCAAGCTCCGAGCAGCATGTTGTCGGGGTCGAGTCGTTGCTTGGCTTCGTCGACGTCGGCCGATTGACGATATGCGGCTGAAGTCACGATCAGGCGATGGAGGCGTTTTTGCGACCAAGAGAGTGGCGAGTTTGGAGTGGCGAGTGCCGCGTGCTCTCCTTCGGATTTCGGATTTCGGATTTCGAGTTTCCCGACGAACTCGGTGGCGAGCCAATCGAGGAGTTCAGGGTGAGTCGGCTTCGCGCCGCTGCGGCCGAAATTGGCGATCGTCGGCACGATGCCTCGACCGAAGTGGGCCGCCCAGATGCGGTTGACGTGAACACGCGCGAGCAGCGGATGCTCCGGCGACGTCAGCCACTTGGCCAACGCTGTGCGGCGGCCTGACGTCTTGTAGCCGGGTTGTGGTGTGAGTTGGAAACCAGCAGGAGCGAGCACCTCGACTACGCCCGCCGCAACCTCGGCACCCGGCTTGTTGTAGTCCCCACGTCGCATGATGCGACCGGCGGGTGGCTTGTCATCGAGATCGACCAGGCCACGAATGCGTGTGATCGTTTTCTTCAATGCCTGCTCGGCGGCGATCGCAGCTTTCAATTTGGCCGAATCGTCTTTGAATTCGTCGAAGCGTTTGGCGAGTTCATCGTCAGATAGCGACATGCCCGGCGCGAGGTCGGCGATGAGCTTCTTTTGTTCGTCATTCCGTTTGTCGGCAGCAACGAGCAGAGCAGCGATGAGCTTGTCGAGCAGTTCGTTTCGTAGAGCAGGCGGCCCGCCTGCTTTGTCCGGTTCTGTTCCGGACGGATTGCTCACTTCCGACAGGCGAGCCGCCTGTGCGACGTGCTTCTTGCGAAACCGCGCAGTCAGTTCGTTGAGCGATCCGGTCAGCGCGGCCACTCGCTCGTCGACCTTCTTATTGTGTTCGGTGATGCGAGCCTCTTGAACTTCCGTCGCCAGCGGGATTCCGCGCACCTCGGAAGGCTGCCAGCGGGCGGGATCGAGTGCCCCGCCAAAGACCGCTTGCAGCGAGTAATAGTCGCGTTGTGAGATCGGGTCGAACTTGTGCGAATGACAGCGAGCACAATGCACGGTCAGGCCCAGAAAGGTCGTGCCGACAATCTGCATTGTGTCGGCCAGCACTTGGTGAATTTCATTCGGTTCGGTGTAGCCGGGATAAGTTGGGTCGAGCGCCGTGCGTAAGAAGCCAGTCGCGGCGAGTTGCTCGGAAACATCGGGCGCGATTTCTTCAGCTCGCCTCCAATCTGTCAGTTCGTCACCCGCCAATTGGTGCAGCACGAATTGGTCATACGGCAATTCTTTGTTGAGCGCCCGAATGACCCAATCGCGGTAACGCCACGCTTCCGGCCGCAGCCGATCCGCCGCAAGGTATCCGTCCGAGTCGGCGTAGCCAGCGATGTCGAGCCACTGCCGTCCCCACCGCTCACCATACTGCGGTGACGCCAGCAACCGATCCACAATCCGCTCGTAAGCGTCCGGAGATTCGTCCGCGAGGAACTCGTCCAACTGCTCGATCGTCGGCGACAGTCCAAGCAAATCAAACGAGAGACGCCGAAGCAACTCTGACTTCGACGCTTCGGGGTTGAATGCCAACCCCTTGGCTTCGAGCTTTTCCAGCAAGAACGCGTCGAGGGGATTTTTGATTTTTGATTTTTGATTTTCGATTGCAGGAATGATTGGGCGCCGCAGCGGTTGAAACGCCCAGAAGTGACGATCCTCGTCGGACAGACGGCTCGGCTGATCCCCTTCGTCCAGCGGAGCCTCTTTCTCCGCGGCGGTTAGTGCCCCACTGGCGACCCAACGCCGCAACAGGGCTTTTTGTTTCTCATCGAGCCGACCTTCTTCCTTCGGCGGCATCTCGTCGGCCACGATTTTTTGGATGAGCAAACTTTCGTCCGGCTTCCCCGCGACGAATCCCGCGCCGCTGTCACCCCCTTTGGCGATCAAGAACCTCCGTCGCAGATCGAGTCCCGCTTCGAGCTTTCCCTCGCCATGACACTTCACGCATCGCGCTTCCAGAATCGGCGCGATGTCCGTTTCAAACTTCGGCACCGCTTCGTCAGCAGCCGCGCGCCGCGATGCAATGCTTCCGCAAAGCCACAAACCCATCACGACAATCAACGCCAGCCAGCCACTCATCGGCATCTCCCGTTCCTCGGAAATTCGACTCAGTCAAGCAACATCAGTTTGTCCAGAGCGGTCCCGCAGCGGAAGCGCAAACGGAGGTATATTACCCCGACCACGATCACGTGACGCGGATTTCCGCTTCGACAATGCACTAAACCATGAAGTCTCCGGAACATCGGACAGCGCGGTTGGTGACAACTTCTAACCGCTGAGTCGGTCGCCGCGCCGTTGAGGCATCGGGATTTTTGGGATGTGACTGTGACTCACCGAACCGCTACCCAAACGCGTGGAGATTGCTTCGATTGGACACGTTGGCGGAGCCTGAGAGTGAACACATATCATCAGCAGAACTACTGATGAACGGACTATGCGATCTCATTGATGCTGTCAGACCAATTTAGAAATGTCACATCATGTCCCAGATAGAAATGTCACACTGGTGCCGTTTCCGAGGGACCGATGGGCAAGTTACGTCTGAGT
>JAYVSP010000414.1:0-1911 GCA_043775215.1 Planctomyces sp.
GGGACGAACGCAAGCTCGCCTCGATTATCGATGGTTCGATTGAAAGTCCCAGAAACGGTGGTGTTTACCCCGCAGTTTTATCATGACACCGTGATTGAAATGGGGTATCGATTTTTGGGAGTGCCGTTACATGACTTGATGAAAGTCGAGCTCTTTGAGCTCGTTGATTGTCACCACATTCCTGGTGCCGAGAATCAGCGGCGAAGAATTGAATTGCGATTTCGGTGTGTCCTCAAGGAACGGATTGGTCCATTGATTCCCAATGCCAATTATTGGGTGGCATTATGCCCTGAACGATCATGGTTGATCGAATCCGCAGGGATTCAAGGTGGTGACGTCAAGGTGAATCATGAAGAGCGAATCGAGTACTGTGACAAAGATAATGGAGATTGGTTTCCTTGTCGCAGTCGGATCACGCGACGTGTCGAAGGCCAACCGAGTTTTGATGTGATCACAACAACGGTTTCCGACGTTGGACCATTTCAAAGTGACGACTCCGAATTCTATTTGCCTTTTTATGGGATTTCAGAGACGGCCATAGAAACTCCTACGCACGGTCGATTATTTCGTATAACGGCCATTGCCTTGGGGATCAGTCTCGTGATTGTCGCATTTTGGTTGTTTCGGCGTGCTGATCGTCGTCGTAGGGCAATTCACTAAGCGCCTGCTGTCGTGGATCGTAAATTCGAGACGATCGAACATAAGTATGAGGCGCGGTCGTGGAGAGCGTTCCATCACTTGAGCGGTTCTTGTTGGCATTTGTGCTAGCCATTCAAGCGGGGCTATTGGCGTATCTGGCGGTGTCAGATAGCCCAACAGTTGACGAGCCGGGACATTTGGCCGCCGTTTGCCACTACTGGGAAACGGGAGAATTTGATGTTTATCGGGTGAACCCTCCTTTGGTGAAACTGATTGTAGGGCTGCCCGTACATCTTGCTGCCGATGTGAAGTCTGAGACGCTTGGTGAAGCGGCGGCCATTGAACGGTTTCCGGGAGCGCGCAGGAACTTGGAGATCGGCGACAACTTCGCGAACGAGAACGCCGCGAATTTCATGAGCATGTTGACGCTTGCGCGGTTGATGTTGATTCCGTTTAGTTTTTTAGGCGGACTGGTCTGCTTTTTGTGGGCTCGAGAGTTACATGGTCGCGAAGCGGGTTGGTTTGCATTGTCACTTTGGTGTTGTGAACCACTGATTCTTGGACACGCAAGCTTGTTGACGATGGATGTTCCCGGAGCAGCCGTAGGCGTGTTGACTTGCTACCGCTTTTGGAAATGGCTTCAAGAGGATACTTGGCTCAACTGCGGCTGGTGTGCTTTGGCACTAGGCGTGTCGCTGTTGACGAAATTTACAGGAATCATTCACTGTGTGATGTTTCCGCTTTTCGCATGGCTTTTTCACAGACGATCTCTGGATTCCCGATTCCGTCCATTCCTCCAACTCTTGGTGGGAACACTTATTACACTACTCGTGATCAATGTGGGGTACGGCTTCGACCGCTCATTTCGTCCGCTGAAGGATTTTCTGTTTGTGTCCGAATCTCTTTCGGGAATACCGCGAACATCCACAGCCAGTGGCACTGTCGGAAATCGTTTTTCCTCATCGCGAATCGGTTTTCTGCCGGTCCCCGTGCCTGCATGCTGGCTAAGCGGCCTCGATACTCAAAAGCGAGATTTTGAATTTCGCTGGCATTGCTATCTGGATGGCGATTGGAAACAGGGCGGTTGGTGGTACTTCTACCTTTTCGGTCTGGGATACAAACTCCAAATTGGAACGATCGCATTGTTGGGAATCGCGGTCATTCACACACTCATGGCTAGAGGCTATCTGAGAATCAGATTTCTTCGTAAACTATTTCCAGAAAAGGAGTTTTATTAACCACACCTGACAAGGAAGTCACGATGTCTCGAGC
>JAYVSP010000415.1:0-8813 GCA_043775215.1 Planctomyces sp.
TGATGTTCCGGCTGGCGGCCGTCGTGTTCACCGTGATGTCCGCGTCGCCGCTGCTGATCGGCGAGACCAGTGTGACCGTGACCGTCTCGGTCCCTTCCAGCAGCGAATCGTTGAGCACCGCGATGCTGATGCTGGCCGTCGTGCTGCCCGCCAGAATCGTGACCGTCCCGCTGGGCGCGGTGAAGTCGCCGCTGGCCGATGTCGCCGTGCCACCGACCATGTAACTCAACACCGTGTCCGTCGCACTGGCCGCCGTCTGCGTGACCGTGAACACCGCGCTGGCCGGACCGGTCTCGCTGCCATCGGTCGTGCCCGCCACACTCACCGTCGCGCTGTCGTTGTCCGTGATCGCACCAGTAGCCGAAGTGGAAGCTCCCAGCGCATAGGTGGGGCCGCTGGTGATCGTCAGAACCACCGTTTCGTCGGCCTCGACGATGTTGTCGTCGGTGGGGTCGATCATCACGTCGGCGGACGAAAAGCCAGCGAGAATCGTCAGCGATCCTAATCTGGTGACGGGATCGAAGGTCGTGCCCGTGACGGCATAGTCCGCGGAGGAACTGGCCGTCCCAGTCGCCGCGAAGTTCACGATCAAATTGTCGGTAGTGGGACCGGTTCGAGTGAACGTGTAGGTCAGATTGGTGCCGCCATTTTCCGTCACGGACGCTGGCGAGCGGGTGACGGTGATCGTGGGGAGTGCGGTCAGAACAACGTCATTGCCGTCTCCGCCGTCGTAGTCGATGCGGAACGCGAAGCCGCTGGCGATGAAAACGGTGTTGTCCAGCAGTCCGGCGAATGATCCGATGACGTCACCGGCCGATTTCTTGTCGATGATCGTGTAGGATTCGCCGGGCGTGGGAGTAAATGTGCCGAAGGAGAGATTGAGATTGGCTCCGCTGACATCGACCACGCCCGCGGTGACGACCGCTTGATCGTAGCCGGTGACTCCGTCGCCCACGGTGTTGCCGAAGATTTCCACGTCGAAGAATGAGCCCGCCGCCAGCGTCAGCTCGCCGTAAGACTGTTGATCGGGGCTGTTGCCCGGTGCCAGATGTCCGCCGCTGTTGACCAGCACAGTGCCGAACACAGTCCCGTTTCCGCCCAGCGTCGCGCCCGAATTCACGGTCACGTCCGTGGTCGCGGCCGCATCGGCATTGAGGTAGAAGGCTCCGCTGAGGAGTGTGATCGTGCCCGTCCCGGCATCGAAACCGGTGACAGAAATCGGGGCCAGCGCGCCGAGGAATTGGCTGCTGTTGTTGGCCGACGTGTCCGTGCTGAGGCTGCTCGCCGACAGTTCCAGGGATTGGCTCGTGCCGATGCCGCCGCCGCTGGCGAGCGCGACCGCAGTCGCATTTCCAATCTCGGCGAAACCATTCGGAGCGGTCGCCGCTTGGATGCCGCCGGTGCCGGAAGTCAGGCTGACCATGCCGCCGTTGCCGTCGAGGGCGATGCCGGCGCCTGAATCATCGTCCAGAACGATCTTGCCGCCGCCGCTGGGTGACTGTTCGACAAACGTGCGGGCGCCGGCGGTCGTGGCCGGTCGGGCGGTGATGAACGTCAGGTCGCCCGTTTGAGTCGAGTCGCCGAATCGAATCAAACCGCCGGGCCGAGTGAAGAGGCGAATCAGTTCCGCATCGGTCAGATTGATGCCGGCAACCGCGTTGTTTCCGCCGCCCACGCTCATCGGCAGCGAATCGAGCGAAGAGCGGATCGTGATTTGATTCGTGGCGATTGAAAGAACGATCTTGCTGACCGTACCTGCATTGGCATTCGAGACCAGCAGATTGCCGGCCGCATCCAACTGGACGTCGGCGGGCAGGCTCAGGCCGGTGGTGACCAACGTGCTCACCACACCGCCGGGAGTCACCTGCTTGGCGTCATGCACGTCGCCATCGACGACGTAAACGTTGCCGCTCGAATCCACCGTGACACCGATGGCTCCGACAAAGCCGGATGCGAAAACGCTGACCGTTCCGGCGGGCGTGATTTTGAGGATGTTCCCTTGATTGCCAACATAGAGGTTGTTGTTGTTGTCGATCGTCATGCCACGCGGATTGCCTAGTCCGTTGCCACTGACAAACGTGCTGACGGCCCCGGCTGGCGTGACCTTTAGGATCGACGGGGTGTCGAAGTCGACGACAAACAGATTGCCCCTGGAATCGAACGCCATTCCGGCGGGACTGACCAGTCCCGATGAGCTGTTTACGAAGGTACTGAACACTCCCGCGGGCGTGACTTTGCTAATCGTGTGACCGGCGAAGTCGGAGATGTAGAGATTGCCACCGGCGTCAAAGGCGAGGTACAGCGGACGAACGAGACCATGCGTGTTATCGACGAAGGTGCTCACCACGCCGGCGGGTGTCACCTTGCTGATCGTGCCATCGGCGTTCGCGACATAGAGGTTGCCGCTCGTGTCCGTGGCCAAGCCGACGGGGCTGCTGAAGCCTGAAGCAAACGTGGTCACAAACGGTGAAACAGCCGCGCCAACATCGGCCGTGCTCGCGATGTCCACATCTCCGCCACGCAACGTCAGCGTGGCACCGTACACCGCCGCGTTCGCGCTGACAGTCAGAGTTCCGGTTCCGTCGTCACCCGCCCCAGTGGCTGTGAGGTCGGCACCGAGACTGACTGAACTCGTGCCACTGTTGATCGTCGCGTTGTTCGCGACGACGAGATTGTTGCGGGCGGTCACGTCAATCGTCGTATTGGCCGAGCCGCCAGAAATGCTGCCGAGCGTCAAGTTGCCCAGTCCGTCGAGAAACACGCTGCTCGCCTGGCTAGTCGAGCCGATGACAACGTTTTGCTGCGCCGTGTTCGAGTTGTCGGCAAATCGAAGTCGATTCGCACTGCTACCGATCGGCCCCGTGGTGTTCAACGTCACCGTGGCTCCGATCGTGAACAGTGAGCCGCCCCCACTCGCCGTGATGCCGCCAGAGCCGCTCGTCAGCGAAACATTCGCCTTCGATGTGATCGCGTCGCTGTTCGTGATCGCGCCGGTGTTCGCATCGCCGATGCGGATCGTCCCGGCTGTGATCAAATCCAGTTCCGCATCGGTTAGGCCGAGCGTACCGCCCACGTCCGTGCCGCCGAGGTTAATCAGCGTGCCATTCGTCTGCTGTCGTAGCGTGACGGTCTGCGCCGCAGCATCAACGCTGCTGCCAACGTCGAGCAACATGGAATCGCCGATCAACGTGATCGGGCCGGCGGACGTCACCTGATTGTTCGAGCCGACCGATCGAATGGCCGTTGTTCGCAGACCGCTGGACGACGACAGGCCACCCGTGCCGATCACACTGACAGCGGCACTTCCCGTCGAGGCGATCAAGTTATTCGCGCCTTCCAGATGAACGCCGAAATTCTGCGTTCCAAACGAAACTCCGCCAGTTCCAGTGACCGACACGTTGCTCCCCGCCGTGATCTGGCTATTGCCGCTCAGATACAGGCCGTGATTGAAGTCATCGCCAGGCGAACCGCCGGGACCGCCGCCGCCAGTTCCCTGGACTGTGACCTTCCCGCCCGCCGTGATCGCACCGTTCGATTGCAATTGAATCCCGTGGTTCTCGCGACTGCTCGCGGAGCCGCCACCTTGCCCCATCACTTGCACGTTCCCGGCGGACGATGTGATCAGTGAACCGGTCCCGAACACCGCGACTCCGAGGCTCCGAAAATTCGAGGTTGCTCCGCCGGTTCCCGTGACGATCACGGTGCTCGCGCCAGTCGTCTTAATCTGCCCGCCATCTGCGACTCGAACTCCAACGACCGAACCACCGGCTGGACCGGCTGGACCGGCGGTCCCAGTCACAGTCACTGGTCCGCCGCCGGAGGCAATGCGGCTGTTCGCGTTCTCGACCGAAACACCATCCACAGATGTGCCGGGTTCCGCCAAGCCAGTCACCGTCACGACGCCGTTGCTTCCCGACTCAATCGCGCTGCCGCTTTGAACGTACACGCCCCCTTGACCAATCACCGTGACCGAGGCGTTTCCCCCCGCCGTGATCAACCCGCCACTTTGAACCAGCACGCCACCAAAACCGGACACATCCGTCGTCCCGCCAGCCGACGTGATACGGCTGTTCGTGCCGATCACGCGGATGCCAGTCGCCTTCAAGCCGCTTGACGCCGAAACGCCGCCAGTGCCGACCACGGTCACCGCCGCGCTGCCGCCCGACATGATCAAGTTGTTCGAGCCTTCCAGTTGAACGCCGAAATCTTGGCCGCTGAATGACACTCCACCTTGACCGGTCACAGCCACGCTCGTTCCGGCCGTGATCTGACCATTGCCGCTCAGATAAACACCGTGATTGAAGCCATCGCCAGACGCACCGCCAGGACCACCGCCGCCGGTCCCATCAATCGTGATCAAGCCTCCCGCCGTGATCGCGCCACCTTGCACTTCGATTCCGCTGTTCTGACGACTGTTCGTGGAACCGCTACCTTGCCCCGTCACATGCACGTCGCCAGCGGCCGAAGCAATCAACGAGCCGCTTCCAATAACCAACACACCACGACTGGAAAAACTGGAATTCGCGCCACCCGTGCCGTTGACAATGATCAGGCCGGTATCGCTGGCCGTGATGTGACCGCCGTTGGTAACCTGAACTCCATGAACGAACGACCCTGTCCCCGTTCCACCTGTCCCGGTGACAGTCACTGTTCCCGTCGTGCTCGAAACGACGCCGACGATGCTGATCCCGACAAAGTCACCGCCAGTCGCCGTCGTTCCCTGATTGGCCCGCAGCGTGATTCCGCCATCCACCGACGTGATGCTCGATCCAGCCACCAGCGCGATGTTCCGAGCCGCGGTCAACGACACCGTCCCCAAGCCGCTCGTCGCCAGATCACTCGCGCTCGTTCCCAGGCTGATCCCGGCCGTCGTGCTCGACGAAGTCGCCGCCAGATTCTTTCCGGCCGACATCGTGATCGACTGATTGATCGTGATGCTCGCGCCTGACACCAACGACAGATTGAACGCATTCGCCGTCAGTTCAATCGCCGACGAAACCGTCATCGCCCCCGACATCGGATCGCCGATGAGCACCTGCCCCGCCGTGATTTGATTCAGCTCGGCGTCGGTCAGGCCCAATGTCGAACCTCCGCCGACAACATCCGCGCCGCCAACGTCGATCAACGTCCCAGCCGTCGCCGGTCGCAGCAGCACGACGCCACTGTTGCCATTCAACGTGGTGACGGGATTCAGCAAATCGAGATTGTCCGCGTACACCGCGATTGCGAAGTTGTCGAATCCCGCCGCCGCCGTTCCCGACATCGACACCGCGCCACCCGCCGACGTGATTCGCGAATTGTTTCCATCCAACAAAATGCCATGATTGAACATCCCCGATCCGCCGCCGCCGGTTCCGGCAACCGTGACGGTTCCCGCGCCAACCGCCGTGATCAGCCCGCCCGTCGGATGAATGTAAACCCCGGCATTGTCACTGATCCCCGTGCTGCTTCCCGACCCCGTGACGCTCACGTTGCCGCCGCTCGACGTGATCGTGCCGCCAGACTCCAACCACACACCAACATTGCCGCTACCGCTCCCTTGACCGATCCCCACCACCGTCACCGTGCCGCCGCCTCCGGCCGAAATTCGGCTCGTGACCGAGTCGATCCCGATTCCGAAATTGCTATTCCCCGTCCCGTTCGCTCCTGTTCCAGTGACTTGAACATTGCCGCCGCCGGATGTGATCCGACCGCCGGAACCCAGCCGCACTCCGAAGCCCCCGCCATCCGGCCCAGCCCCAGTCCCCTCGACCATGACCTTGCCGATCGTGCCGGCTCCCGAAGTGATCAGCCCCGCGGATTCCACGAACACCCCATAATTGTCCGACGACGCCCCGTTTCCGCCACCGGTCCCCGTGACACGAACTTCACCGCCACCTGAACTGATCGTCCCGTGAACGAAGACACCAAATTCATGCCGATTACCGATCCCGCCAGTCCCGGTGACCGTCACCGTCCCCATGCCCGACGACAAAATGCTCGCGCCCGATTCCACCGAAACACCCGCGATCCGTTCATCTCCGCTCCCGCCAACTCCCGTCACATTCACCACGCCGCCACTCACGGAGCCACCGTTGTCGATCAGCACACCATGAGTCACCGCGCTCATCGAATTCCCACCCCGACCATTCAAAGTCACCACGCCGGTCTCGCTGCCGATCGTTCCCCCATTCACCCGAATCCCGACAAAGCCTCCGGTCGTTGATCCGCTGGTCCCCTGATTCGCCTCCAACGTGAGAGCGCCCCCTTGAGTCAGCAATCGCGAACCAGTCAGCAGCTCAATGCTGCGGCTCGCCCGCAGGTCGATCGTCCCCGGCTTTCCTCCGGCATTCACCCCTTGCGTCGTGATCTGGGCGTTGTTTCCGACGACAATCTGATCAATACCGCTGGCTGTCCCGTCGTTCGTCAAGTTCACGTCGAGCGACTGTCCGTTGACGTACCTCAAGCTCGCGTTCAACTGAACCGTGTCGTTTCCTTCATTGCCATTGATCGTCAGCGACGCGGCAAAGGCGTTATCGACCGCCGCGACCGTGATCGTGTCATTCCCTTCATTGCCATTGATCGTCAGCAGACCGGACGGGGACGGATTCGTGAATTCAACGCTGTCGCCCAAATCGGAATCGAGCCGCAGGTCCGAGTTCATCGGATCGCTCAACGTGATCATTTCGGACGCGGCATTGAACGTGAAGACTCGCTCCGCCGTCGCCAACTGGTCGATCACCGCCGGCAAGGGTCCGTTCGGCTCCAATCCGCTGTAGCCAATCATCGAAGTGATCGTCCCCATCACCTCCACCGTGTCCGGCAGCGCGGTGTCAAAGGCATGAGTGACTCGCGTGAACACGGTTCCGCCGCTCGACAGGAACAGCGAATCGCTACTCATCCCACCATTGAAAACAATGGCCTTCGGATACTCACCCGTGGAGAAATCAACTGTCAGCGAGTCATTGCCGTCCAGAGTGTTGATGAGGATTTGTGAACCGGTGACTTCGGCAAACGGGACCATCACGGTGTGCGTGCCATTGCCGCTCGCTGTGGCGATGTTTGTGGTCAGGAAGTTGATCGGGTCGTTGATCACAAAGACGCTGTTGGTCGTATCCGACTGAATCGTCAACTGGTCAGCCGTAAGTTCGCCTGTGATCAGCAAATTGCTCGATGCATCAGTCGCGATGGTCGACAGCAGTGCCCGCGTCTCCAAGCATTCGACCACCCAAGCCGAGGTGAGGTTGAGTTGTCGAAGCCGACGTCGGTGCTGGTGCCGCTTGTGGGTCTTCACGGCAGAGGCCATCCGCCAACGCAGTCCGTGAATCCAAGGGTCGATCAACATGGCAGCACCGCCCACTTTCCAGACGAGACGCCGGGTACGGGACGCAATGAGCAAACCCAGCGCCACGCACTTCCTGCCGATTCCAAATCGGTTGCTATTAGACGGATCAGAAGCTGGAGAACCTACGGCCTACTGTAACAATGAATTGAGCCGGCAGTTAACCCAAATATCCCGCGCAGTCCACCCGATGAGCAGAATCGGTAGGCTCCAGAAATGACGCAAAATGCAACACGCCAGATGGTCCAAAATGCAACGGCTGATCAGTCACGCCGGCTCGCCGCCGGTGTCACACACTAACCCGACGCGCAAGCGAGGCCGAGACGCGACCAAGGCCTCGCTTGCGCGTTGTGTTTGTGTGGGGCCATGAATAATTTGGGCCGATCGGACGGTCAGTCCGGCACCGTCAATTGATACAGATCGTGGTGGTCATCGCGCTCGCAGACGGCAATCACACTGCGGCTGTCGAGCGACCAGCACGCATAGTCGTCTTGCTCCGGGTGCTGCGTGATGCGGATCAATCCGCTGCCGTCCGCGTTGACGACATACAGTTCGTAGTTGCCGTCGCGGTTGCTGGTGAAGGCGATACGTTGGCCGTCGGGAGACCAGCGTGGGCGGATGTCTTGCCGCGGGTTCGCCACCAGCGTGCGGACGTTCGTGCCGTCGGAATTCATCACGAACAAGTCGTAATCTCCGTCGCGCGTCGAACTGAACACGACCTGTTTGCCGTCGGGCGAAAAGCTGGGCCAGTTGTTGATGCCGAGCGAATCGACCAACGTGCGGCGATTCGTCGCTTGCGTGCTGACGGAAAACAACTGCTGCCGGTTTCCATCGGGAAAGCTGAACAACACCGTCGAGTTATCGGGCGAGATCGCTGGGCTGTGCATACCGGAGAAACCGCCGGCCGGAGGAATCTCGACTTGCTTGTTGTCCTGCAAGTCGTGAATGACCAGAGCCAGGCTGAGGTTGCCTCGGTTCTGCACGAATGCCAAGAAGCGGCCATCCAGCGACACGGCCGGTTCAAACTCGGAGCGAGTCTCGTCGGGATGCAGAGGCACGATCGAACGGTCTCGAAGATCCAGCTTCATCAGCCGCAGTTGGTTGGGTTTATCAAGTTGGGTAAACAACAGTTCGGTGCCATCAGGCTTGAGAAACACCGGATCGCGTTTGACCGTCCCGTCGGCCGTCAGCCGCTGCGGTTCCGCGGAGAACAATGCTGTGACCGCCCCAGCCAAAACCAGCCACACACAAATCGCGGTCTTGAGGCTCATTCGTCGTCATCGCAGTTTTCGAGGCAATTGGCAGCCATTTTCTTCATGCAGCCGGAGTCGTGACTTCGGTCAGCACGGCGAGACCGACTTCTCACGAATTCGGCAACCGGAAAGATAACTCGTGCGGGCGAGATTGAGAGATGTTTAACCGCAACGCCATCGGCGTGCGCGAGTCGTATCCACCGCGCCCACGCCGATGGCGTTGGGGTTAAACAAAGCAT
>JAYVSP010000416.1:0-5474 GCA_043775215.1 Planctomyces sp.
ACGCGTGCAAAAACTAATTCCGTTGTCTTTATCCCGAAGGGATTGTGTCTCATAGCCCAGGGTTGCGAGCGAAGCGAGCTACCCTGGGTCAAGTCATCGAACGGTCGATTTTACCCCGCAGGGGTTACGTCATCCACAATCGCTGAACGACGCAACCCCTTCAGCCCTTCAGGGTAGAGGCGCGACTGTCCACGCCACCCAGGGTAGTCCGCTATCGCGGACAATCGCTGGGCTATGAGACGCAATCCCTTCGGGATAAAGGCGGCATCCGATAACGATTTCCGGAAATTGTCTTTGCACGCTTCGCATCGTTTGCATGGCAATTCTGATCAACTCGACGAATAGATTGCTGGCAGGCCGGAGACGTGTTACACGTGGTGCCGTGTGCCGAATATTCTCTCTCGTGATCTTGATTGCGATTCGATTTTACTTATGGCTACCTCCGACACGCTTGCACAACTTCAATCGCGGATCTTGGCGCATTTCTCGATGATGTTTCTCACGACATGGGAGGAGGAGCGGTGGGAGGCGGAGATCGCGGCACTGGCGCTGGAGATGGATCGCGGGCTAGTAACTTGGACGGCGACTCGCGGAATACAGCCGCCGGCCACTGTGGATTCGCCGCCGCTGATCGCTCCGATGGAGTTCTTGCAGCACGTCGGTGACTTTCCGCGCGAGCAGCTTTTCTTATTGAAAGACTTTCGGCCCTATCTGGCGGACCCGCAGATCGTGCGACAGTTGCGTGACCTTGCACCCTTGTTGATTGAACAGAATAAGACGCTGCTGTTCATGGGGCCGGATGCGGACATCCCCGTCGAGTTGCTCAAAGACGCTTTGAAATTTGAATTGCCGTTACCGGGTCTGACGGAGTTGGCGTTGGAATTACGAGCGGCACTGACGGCCGAGAATGCTACACGCCCTGTTCCAATCGCGATCACTCCGGAGCAAGAGGAACGGTTGCTCAAGACGATGCTCGGCCTGACTTCTGCACAGGCGCGGAAGTCGTTCGCCCGCGCGTTTCTCGATCGCACAGAAATCGACGAAGACATTTATGCGCAGCTCATCTCTGAGAAGAAGGTGATGGTACAAGGTTCGGAGATGCTCGAATTCCAAGAGCTGACCGAAGGGGTGAAGGACATTGGTGGGCTGGACGCATTGAAGGATTGGGTTGCGAAGCGCTCGATGGCGTTCAGCGAGACGGCTCGGCGGAAGGGTATCCCCGCGCCGAAAGGGGTCTTGCTGCTGGGTGTACAAGGTTGCGGAAAGAGCCTGACGTCGCGGGCGATCGCCCGGCTGCTGAGCTTTCCACTGGTGCGGCTGGATGTGGCCACGTTGCTCAGCGGCGACAAGGGCCAGTCCGAGAAAAACATGCGAGACGTGCTGGCCCTGATGGAGATGATCGCTCCCGCCGTCCTGTGGCTGGATGAAATCGAAAAGGGCTTCGCGGGCGGGAACAGCGAGTCGGGATCGGACTCGACGATGGTCCGCATCATGGGACGGTTTCTGACGTGGATGCAGGAAAACCCGTCTCCGGTGTTCGTGGTCGCGACGGCGAACAGCGTCACCGGCCTGCCACCGGAAATGCTCCGCCGTGGACGCTTCGACGAACTGTTTTTCGTGGACCTGCCGAACTATCACGAACGCAAACAGATCTTGGAGATTCACCTCCGCAAGCGGCGGTTCAATCCCGAGGACTTTGACATCGGGAAGCTGGCCGAAATGAGCGAAGGCTACAGCGGCGCTGAGTTGGAACAGGTGGTCCTCTCCGCGATGGTCGAAACGTACGGCAACGACGGCGGCATCACGCAGGCGGCGTTGGACAAGGCTCGCGAGGAAACTGTCCCGTTGTCGGTGACGATGGAAGAGAAAATCTTCCAACTGCGCGAGTGGGCTCGCGGTCGTTGCCGACCCGCGACACCGGACAGCCGCGTCCTGCAAATGCTCGAAGCCGAGCAACGTCAGAAAGCGGCCGACGCGGGCAACGAAGAAAACCTTGACGACAAGCCGTTCAACTTCGATCCGACCGAACTGGAGCAAGAGGACGAAGTCGAACCCTGGAGGACGCTCGCGCAGAGTGGCGACATCCCGGCCGCGATCGTTGAATACATCCGCAGTCACGACGGCACAACGATCCCACAGTTGCAATCACTCTTCACGGAATTCATCTCGACCAGCGGTGAGCAAGGACTGGCGTTGCGAGCCGATCCGAACCTCATTATCTGGCTGGGTCTCAGTGCCGAATTTGCCGGTGAGATTGTCAAACTCATCGGCAACAAGCGGCTGTACCTGCGCGTGGCCGATCCCGGCGCATTCGAGGAAGTGTCCGCGGACATCAAGCTTCCGAAGCTCACGTCGTTGCCGGATAACAAAGTGTCAAAGCCCGCTTGGCTGCCCACCTGCCTGACCGACCTCGCCCCAGAGGAACCGGACCCGCGCTTGGAACGGGTCGCGCGGATGATGCTCAGCAAGTAGCACTTTACAACTGAAACGGTTTCTTGTTGGTCACGGCGACGAGAAATTCTTCGATCTCATTCGCGCCGTTTTCCCAGACTTGGCTCGCGAGCAGCCGCAACGCTTTGCGGTCAATTCGGTCGTGGTTGGCCAGAACGATGCGTCGGAAATCGCCGGCGTCGTAGGCTTTTTTCTCGAGGCTCCGATAGTGGGAGATCATCGCCGCGTACTTGGCGACCAGCGCGGCCTCCAAACAGGGAATCCGGTGTTTTGTGACTTTATCGACGGTCACGAAGTCCTTGAGAATTGTCTGCTGGAATTTCGCCCACGGCGCCATAATGTCGATCGTTGGTCGCGGTCGACCGTCCAATCCGAGATCGTTGGGGTCTTTGAAACGGATGACTTCCGAGAATTTCTCGACGATCAATGCGGGCCAGGCGGCCTGAATCGCCTTGACGGCTTTCGCACGCTCGGATGTTGCGACCATGATGTCCACATCTTGAGTGGCTCGCGGTTCCGCCAAGTAGCCTACGTAGCCGTGCAGTCCCATCAACACCCACTTCTTCACTCCCGCCTTGACCAACACATCAATGACTGGTTGCGGAGTGATGTCCATCGCACGTTTCCTGTGGAGTTCGCGGTAATTGCGAATCAAGCGGCTGCTGGTCCGGACACCGTAGGCGTGCCCGACGGCACCGGTCGGATTGCTGGCATCCAATCCCGGTGGAGCGTCCTGTTTCGCGATCGCGGCGTTTCGCAGGGCGACCCATTCGTCCGAAAACATCGCCGGCAATGGCTTGCTGGAGCGGGGTTGAGCGGCAATCCTGCGTTTGGTCGCTTTCCTTGGCATGGCGTGAACCTTTCGGAGGACAGGTTAATCCACGACCGCGTTTCAGAACACGGCAAACTTCTTCCACCGCAAGCAAAGGCGAAACTCGTGCTCAGAGTCGTAATCAGTGTGCTGCTGGTGCTGGCCATTTCGCTGAGTCGCTCCGGCAAAGTGTTCTGCCAAGAGGCCGGCACTCCCGCCGCCAAGAAGGCTGACTCGGCGACTCGTGAAGCAATTCCGGCGGACTCCGCGCCAGACGAAATTAAACGGCTGATCAAGGACGGAAAAGTCGAGGTTGTGTATGACTCGGACCCAGAGTTTGTGAAGGCCGGCCGCGGCTGGGCAGACTTCCACATTCAGCTCAAGCACGCGTTTCGGTACAGCCCGACGAAGATAAAAAATCAGGGACGCTGGCAAGTGAAGCTCATCATCACGAAGTTGGAATCGCAAATCGAATTGACGCACCTCATTCGCTTGCCGAGTTCGTTCAAATCGCCCGACGTGTGGAGCGGCCGAATTTTGCGGCACGAGTTCGATCATGTGGCCATCAGCCTCGATCGTCGGCCGCTGCTGCTGCTGAAACATTTACTGGAACACATGCCGTCAATCGAGCGAACTCTGGAAGCCAACCAACAACCATCGGACGAACTCTTCGGTCAGTGGATCAACGAAGAATCCGACAAACGTCTGACGGCAATCAAGGAACTGATGCGTCAGAACAACGTCCGACTCGACAAGCTGAGCGCTCATGGAATCAACACGGTTCCCGAACGAGCGGCATTCTTCGCCAAGCTGTACACGAAAGAGAATCTTGCTGAGCTGAAGTTTCCATTCGTCGAGGAAGTGCTCAGCCTGCTGGAGACGCCGAAGTACCAACACCTCGAACCGCGCGCTCTGCCCCGCGACCCGGCCGAGTAGTCACACGAGTCAAACTTGATTCTTGGGGTGTGAAGCGAGTAGAGCGACGAAGCCGCAAAGATTGTGGCACGACGCTCCGAGCTTGTGAATCTTTCGAGCCGCGACCGTCAGGGAGCGGTGCTATTCAACGACTTACAACCGCACCCTCACGGTCGCGGCTCGATTCTTTCACAAACTCGGAACGTCGCGCCACACTTGTGGCCGCGGCAACCTTAAACTGGCCGTAAATGCTATAGTCTCTCGATCATGCCCGCGCTGACCCTCGACCATCTGACGAAACAATTGGAACTCGCCGACGGGTTACGGACTGGAAGGGATCACATGCTCGACCCACAAGAGTTGCCGGGACGGTTCGGTCGAGCGATTCGAGCGGTCGATCATGTTTTACAAGCGTTGGACTGTCCGGCTGTCGTCGCGGGTGGTTGGGCCGTGTGGCGGCATGGTTACGTCGGCCGAGTGACCGAAGATGTGGACATTGTGCTGCCGGCGGATCGCATCGACGAATTCCTGAACGCGGCGATGTTCAGCGGCTTTGAACGCTTGCTGGTTCGGCCAGGAAACTGGCCGAAGGTGCGGCACAAAGAATCCGACATCAAAGTCGATCTGCTGCCCGAGGGAGCGACTCCCGGCACCCCATCGCAACTCGCCCCGACAACCATTCCGCATCCCAATCAACTCGGAGCGGAAGGTGCCATGTTGAAGTACATCACTCTGCCGGGCTTGATCGAATTGAAGTTAGCCGCGGGGCGAGCTCGCGATGAAAGCGACGTGGTGGAATTGCTCCGCGCGAATACCGATCAGGTGCGCGGCATCCGCGAACATTTGGAAAGCGTGCATCCGCGATATGTTTCTCAGTTCGACAGTCTGGCCGCGAAAGCTGTGGAGCAGACGGACGATTGATCGTGGGTTGTCAGAGAATCCGCAATCCGGACGCTAGAACAAGCTGACGAGCAAGGCGTCGACGTCGAACGCGAGCGACGGGTCGAGCACACGAGACTGTCGCTGACCTTGGCGTTGCCAGTTTCGGGCGAGCCGGGATGGATGTGGTCCATTCCCGCGCCTCCCTTTCAGCGTGTCATTGCCAGCGTCGCCGAGCAACCAGTCGAGGCCCTCGCTCCCTTGCAAGGCATCGTTGCCGGCCGAGCCGGTCAGCAGGTCGTTGCCGCTTCCGCCGTTGAGCTAGTGCCCGTTCGGAAATTCATTTTGCTGCGTGAAAATCTGAGCAACCGTACCGTAACCTCGGTCGAAGATGAACTTTCCAAGGGTCGCTCGCGCC
>JAYVSP010000417.1:0-1775 GCA_043775215.1 Planctomyces sp.
GGAAAAAGACTCCCGACCCCGTCGCGTACCTCAACTACGGGCATCCTCTCCATCAGAGGGCTAATGTCCCCCGCTTGCCCGGGCAGCGAAGCGATCTCACACAAAGGCACATACCACGAGCGGCCCTCCTCCCAGCAAAATGCCAAGCCGAGAATGTCGGCCTGCGTGGCACTCGACGAGGACGCGGCGACGTCGAGTCCGAATTCGCGCTGTTGCCGAAGCTGCTCGATGAACGTGGCCCACTTTGTATCCGTGTCGACGATCTCCCACTGCCGCGTGTCGCCCGCACTCGTCGAGAGCGGGATCGTCGGCGCGGCGGCTGGCTCCGCGAGCTTCTGCTCGGCGGGCAGCGCACGCGCCTCGTCGATGAACCGCCGAAAACCGAACTCGTGAAACATCTGCGTCAGCTTGGCCACGTCGACGCGGCCGATACGCATCGCGTCCCAATCGGGTTGCAGCGGCAAGTGCTGATTGAGTGTCACGAGCTGCCGGCTGGTACGAGCGATTCCGGCATGCAGCTTCAGGTTCGCTTTCAGTTTGTCTCCGGCGACTTTGTCGGCGTTGGCCAGCACTTCGTCGAGCGTGCCGAATTGCTCCAGCAGCGCGGCGGCTTTCTTCGGTCCGATCAGCGGCACGCCCGGGACGTTGTCGACGCTGTCTCCCACGAGCGATTGAAAGTCGATCACCTGTTCGGGCCGGACACCCCAATCGGCCTTGAGGTCCGCCTCATCAAACCAAGTGTTCTTGCGAACGTTGTAAAGTTTGACGCGCGGTCCCAGCAGTTGCCGCGCATCCTTGTCGTTGGTGACGATCCGCACCTCCCAACCTTGTTCTGCCGCCTGCCGAGCCAATGTGGCAATGACGTCGTCGGCCTCCCAGCCCTCCACCTGGACGGCCGGAATTCCGAAGCCCTCCATAATCCGCGACACTAAGCCAATCTGCGGACGCAAGTCGTCCGGCATTTCCGTGCGATTCGCTTTGTATTCGGGGTAGATCGTATTACGAGTCCCCGCGCCCGGCGAATCCATCGCGCAGAGCCAGTGTGTCGGCTGATGCGTCTTCAAGAAGTTGAACAAATCCCGCGTCAAGCCGAACACGGCATTGACCGGTAATCCCTGAGGACTGGTCATCGACGGGATCGCGTGAAACACCTGAAACAGGAGCGAGAAGGTGTCGATCAGAAACAGCGTCGGGGGAGTTGAAGGCATTGGTCGTTTAGGCTGCGGAGAAATGGTCGTTGGTTATTGGTAAGAGAGGCGAGAACGCACTTTAGCTGGATCAGGTCATGGCCGCATTCCCCAGTAACCCGAAGCGTGAGCGAGGGCGAGCGATCCGCGTGAATCCCGTCTCGCGTGGAGCCCTCGTTCACGCTTATTGAAGTTGCGCAGTTTGATGACCGACGTCTCAATCAAACATGGTGAGAAATCAGACCCCATGATCTCGGATTGTCTTCATCCGTGTGAGCTTCCGATCCGTGTGCTTGTCGTTTGCGTGCAATGGCTCAAAAATGCGACGAACGCGAACCACAAGCACACGGATCGGAAGCCCACACGGATGAAAAGCCGAGCGGTTTGCGTTCGATCAGTCGTTACTGCACTTAACTCTGTGACAAATAAAACAAGGCTCATTCGGTAATCGGTAATCCAGGGAGGTCACGTCGTGGATTTTTTTGCCATAGATGAAACACGGATTGAACACGGATCAGGACAGGAGGCAGGGAATTGGAAAACAAGAAGAAGCGGCGGATGGGAATGCCGGACTACAGTTTTTGCCAC
>JAYVSP010000418.1:0-4566 GCA_043775215.1 Planctomyces sp.
CGTCCTCGGCCAAGAGTTTCGCATAAATGACAAATGTATTCAATGTACTAATCATCAAGTTGTGAACGTATTTTAAAACTTTCACAGGCTCTCCGCGACTCGGATTATGGTCATCTCATAAATCGTCGCATCGGGATAATGCAGCGTCGTAAGCAGGACTGGTTGGTTCTGAGCAAGCTTGGCTTTGATTCGGCTGGTTCGCATGGTGGAAGTGCTGACTTAATAAAACGAGGTTTGATGGACCTTCTGGTTGCGGCAATCATGGTCGTGAGTAAATGATCCAAACACGAATGATGGTTACTGTTCGATCGGCCGCGGAAACGCGAAAGTCAATCCCCAGGGAACCATCGGTGAGCACCCGAGCGTGATTCACCAATTCGATCCGCATTGGCTCGCAAATGGCGAACCAGTTGGCTGGTGTATTTGGTGATCTTTTCGCGGAGACTCGAATCGGCGCTCATCCACACGTTGGCGAGTTGGCTCTTCGCCGATCGCGACCACTTGACGTTGAACATCACAAGCTCCGCAAGTGCTCAAGAACTTCTTCGGTCGAATAGATACCGGGTTCCGAGTACAGTCGCTCTCGCTCTTCGTCACTGATTGGCGGCCCCTGTCGGGGGTCGTACGACACGACTGATTGCGGAACAAACGAACCGAGAATCATCCCAGAGTCATCGACGAATTCAACGTTTGCCGATTGCAATAATTTCGCTCGCATTTCTTTGTCAACGATGATCCGAGTCATAATCCAGCTCCAAAGGGTCACTTCCTCCATCACCGCCGCCATACTCTCATCTTTCCATTTTTCCGCACCGATGAGAGGTGTGCAGCACGATGACGACATCAGTGTAACGGGATTCGATGCGGGTGACAGCCTGGCCGAGCGGGTCGCAAACCGTACCGAGCAGGTCACCGGTTTGCACTCGCTGGCCGTTCATCTCGCCAATTCCGCGCGGAATTCATTGAGCTTCTGCAACGCAGCGATCGGCGTGAGCTGATCCAGATCGAGCGACTTGAGCTGCTCGATCACCGGATGATCCGGCTCGATGAACAGCGACAATTGACGACTGCGGGCCATCCGCGGACGCGCGGGAATTTTGATCCGCCCCGACTCGTCCATGTGGTCTGCTTCGAGCTGCGCGAGAATGACGGTGGCTCGCTCGACGACATCGCGCGGCAGGCCGGCGATCTTGGCGACGTGAATGCCGTAGCTCTTGTCGGCCGGACCTTCGACGATCTTGTGTAGGAAGACGATGTCGTCTCCCTGCTCGCGGATCGCCACGTTCCAGTTGCTGGCTTGTTGCAGCGTCTTGGTCAGCTCGGTCAATTCGTGATAGTGTGTCGCGAACAGCGTGCGGCAGCGGATTTGATCGTGCAGGAACTCGGTGACGGCCCATGCCAGCGAGATGCCGTCGTAGGTGCTGGTGCCGCGGCCGATCTCATCGAGAATGACGAGGCTGCGTTCCGTCGCGGCATTGAGGATGCGCGCGGTCTCGGTCATCTCGACCATGAACGTGCTTTGCCCTTTGCTCAGTTCGTCGCTCGCGCCGACGCGGGCGAAGATGCGATCGGCGACGCCGATCCGAGCTTCGCTGGCCGGAATGAACGAACCGATTTGAGCCATGATCGTCAGCAAGGCCGCTTGCCGGATGTAGGTGCTTTTGCCCGCCATGTTCGGGCCGGTGATGAGCTGCACGCGGCCGGCACGATTTATCTCATGGGACGTATGGGTCTCTTGGGAATTATGAGGCGTATGCGACTCGTGAATCTGATCGGTATTTGTCCCATGAGTCCCATTAATCCCATCAGTCCCATTCGTCCGACAACCCAGCCGCACGTCATTCGGCACGAACGACCCCGCGGGCATCAGCTTGTCCAACACCGGATGCCGGCCTTCGCGGATGTCCAAGATCGGTTCGACGCTCAGTTCCGGGCGGCAAAAGGCTTGCTTGACGGCCAGTGTTGCCAATGCGGCCAGTACGTCCACTTCGGACAGCACGTCGGCCGTTTGCTTGAGCCGCGCGGTCGCAACAGCGACTCGCTCACGCAACGCCGTGAACAGCTCTTGTTCGAGCGACCCGGCTCGCTCTTCAGCACGCAGAACCTTGTCTTCGTATTCCTTGAGTTCCGGCGTGATGAAGCGTTCTTGGTTTTTGAGCGTTTGCTTGCGGATGTATTCGGGCGGAATCTTCGCGGCCTGAGCGGAAGTCACTTCCAGGTAATAGCCGAATACTTTGTTGAAGCCGACCTTCAAGTTCGGCAGGCCGAGCCGGGCGGACTCTTTGGCCTGATATTTCGCGATCCACTCTTTGCCGCCGCGTGCCAGATCACGCAGTTCATCCAGCGAGGCATTGAAGCCTTCGCGGATCATGCCGCCATCGGTTGTCAGCAACGGCGGTTCATCGACCAGGACGGTGTCGATGTCCGCTCGGATTTCAGCACACAGATCGAGGTTGCCTTCCAGTTGCTGAAGCCGATCGGCGTGCCGGCCCGCGAGCTTTGCTTTCAATCGCGGCAGCAACGCCAGCGACCGCGTCAGGCTGCTGAGATCGCGCGGACTCGCGCGACCCGTCGCCACTTTCGCCGTGAGACGTTGCAGGTCATAAGTCTCCGCGAGGATCTCACGCAGGTCGCGGCAAAACATCGTTTCGAGAGTCAGTTCTTCAACGGAATCGAGTCGTCGGTTGATCGCGGCAATGTCGGTCAACGGGTTCGACAACCAATCAGCCAGCAATCGCGCGCCCATTGGCGAGACGGTTTCATCGAGCACCGACAGCAGACTGTTTTCCCGTTTACCCTCGCGGATCGTGCGAGTCAGTTCGAGACTCGATCGCGTGGCTTCGTCAATGATCAATGTCGTGCCGCGTCTGTATGGCTCCAGCCGACTGATGTGAGCCAACGACGACTTCTGCATCTCTTGGACATACTCCAGCAACGCTCCCGCCGCCGTGACGCCCGCAGACGCTCCATCCACATCGAAGCCTTCAAGCGTCGTGATACCGAAGTGCTTGAGCAGCGATTGCCGACACGCCTCCTCGGCCCAACACCACGGAGCGCGCGGCGTCGCCAACAATCCCGTGCGGGCGAATAGCGGTCGCAGCCGCTCGTCCGCCGCGAAGTGCTCAGGGTAAACGCATTCCGCCGGCCGCACGCGAGCCAGCTCATCGGCCAACTGCGCCGGTTCGAGGTCCGACGTGACGAAACGACCGGTCGAAACCTCCAACCAAGCGAGTCCGATCGCGCCCGATCGGCTTGGCCAGATGCTGGCCAGGAAGTTCGATTCGCGCGGGTCGAGCAGCGCTTCATCAGTCAGTGTGCCGGGAGTGACAACTTGAGTCACTTCGCGTTTGACCATGCCCTTTGCCAGCTTGGGGTCTTCCATCTGCTCGCAGACCGCGACGCGATGCCCGGCCGTGATCAGCTTTCGCAAATAGCCTTCGAGCGCGTGATACGGGAACCCCGCCATCGGAATCGGATTCGTCGAGCCTTTGTCGCGGCTGGTCAGCGTCAGCCCCAGCACCTTGGACGACGTCTGAGCATCCTCGAAGAACAATTCATAGAAATCGCCCATGCGAAAGAGCAGAATCGACCCCGGATTCTGTCGCTTCACTTCGAGGTATCGCTCCATCGCGGGGGTGAGATTACGGGCCGGCAGAGTCTGCGGTGCGGGCGAGTGCGTTGGATTCATGTCGTTCTCAAATCGTGACTCTTGCCCCACCGACCCCGTGTCGGTGGAAAAATGCCTGATGGCTACCTCACCTCAAAAATCAACAATCCTTGTTCATCAATCGTCATTCCCCGCAGAGATCGAACCGCACATTCATGAGTAACGATTACTGATTGTTGAAGAGTAGCCACAAGGCATTCCTCCGAGACGGATCGGCGGGGGAATGTTGCAGGCGGCTATTTCCGTTCATAGGTTCCAATCAACTCCGCCACGGCGAGGATGTGTCCTTTCATCGCGTCGAGCACCACCGACTTTGTCGCATCCTGCGCATTCAAGCTCAGCCCGGTGTCGAGTGCATACAACTTGAAGAAGTAGCGGTGCGGTCCGCTACCCGGCGGCGGCATTGGGCCAAGATAGCCCACATTATCGCTCGGCCACGAGTTGATTCCCTGACTGGCGGCCAGCGGAACTTTGGGTCTCACATCGCGAGCCACTCGTTCGGGCAACGACTCGACCGATGGCGGAATGTTGTACATTACCCAGTGAACCCACGGCTGCGGTGCCGGACGACTGCGACTGGGCGCATCGGGATCGTCGCAGATCAACACAAAACTCTTCGTTCCCAGAGGGATCCCCGTCCAAGTCAACGGCGGCGACACGTTCAAGCCTTCTCCTGTGTACTTCGTCGGAATCGGAGCGCCGTGGGCAAACGCCGTACTCTGTAATTTCATGCCAGCGAACTCCTGCTTTATTTTGCGAGCGGGGCCTTTACTTTGAACGGAATGGCGCGAGCCACCGGTATTGTGGAGTTTCTCCGGCAAAAAACCGGCGGCTAAATGACCGTGCGTGATTCGTGTCGATTGTCGATGTTTGATTCACCATCTCTTGCCTTGCAACAG
>JAYVSP010000419.1:0-8138 GCA_043775215.1 Planctomyces sp.
TGTCCGATGTAGCTGAACTCGCCAGAGTTCAGATCCGAAGTCTGGCGACTTCGGCTACGACAGTTAATTGATGCGCCGGTCCTAGCGCGTTCCGGCTGATCGGAAAAACCGCATTCTTCCCCGCGTGAAGAATAACGTCTCCCACCTGCAAAGTCCTGCCGATGAACCTGCCTTCCCGACTTCTTCGATGTTCGTGCGCCAGCCGCTGTTTGCGGTTTGGATTATTGAGCCTCTTCGCAATGCTCGGAATTGTTTTCGAGTCCCCATTGCCGGCGGACGAGATTGCCAAGTCTCGGCCGTTCCATTTCGAGACCGACGTGTTGCCGATCCTCAGTCGGTTTGGCTGCAATTCGTCGGGATGTCACGGCAAGGCGGAAGGACAGAACGGATTCAAGCTGTCGATCTTTGGATTTGATCCGCCGGCCGATCACGTCACATTGGCTAGCGAAAGCCGCGGGCGACGCACGAATCCGGTCATGCCCGAGAAAAGTCTGCTGCTCCAAAAGGCGTGCGGAGACATGCCGCATGGCGGTGGCGTGCGGATTCGGAAATCCTCCGGCGAGTACCGGACTCTCGTGAATTGGATCGCGGTCGGCCTGCCGTATGGCGACGCGACGGCTCCGAAGGTCACCGCCATCACCGTCTCGCCGCGCGAGCAGGTGCTGGGGCTGAAGGCTCAGCAAGCCTTGAAGGTCGTGGCGAAATTCGACAACGGATTTGAAGAGGACGTGACTCGGCACGCCAAGTTTCAATCGAACAACGAGAGCCTCGCGGCGGTCGATGAACATGGCCTCGTGACGACCGGTGAAACTCCGGGTGATGTTGCCGTGATGGCCAGTTACCTCGGCACGGTGGATGTCTTTCGCGTGTTGATCCCTCGACCAGTGGGGCAGGTTTCCAACCTGCCTGGCTCAGAAACGAATGAAACCGGGCAGGTTGAAAACCTACCCCACGCGGGCGTCAACTTCATTGATCAACTCGTCGATGCCAAATTGCAGAAGCTCAATCTGCGTTCCAGCACGCTGTGCTCTGACAGCGATTATCTGCGACGAGCCTACCTCGACGTGATCGGCACGTTGCCAGCGCCCGATGACGTGCGGCGATTCTTGTCCGATCAGCGGCCCGATCGGCGAGCACGATTGATCGACGAACTGCTCCAGCGGCCGGAGTACGCCGACTATTGGGCTCTCAAGTGGTCCGACTGGCTGCGGGTTGAACGAGCCTCGCTGGGCCACGCCGGTGCTCACGCTTATTACCGCTGGATCAAAGACAGCTTCGCGGCCAACAAGCCGTTCGATCGGTTTGCACGCGAGTTGCTCACGGCCGACGGACTCTTGCGGGATGCTCCGGCCGGGCATCTCTTCAAGAGCGTCAAGCAGCCGGGCGAGCAAGCGGCGACGATCTCGCAAGTCTTGCTCGGTGTGCGCATCGAGTGCGCGAAGTGTCACCACCATCCGTTCGATCGCTGGAGCCAACAAGACTACTTCGGCATGGAGGCGTTCTTCACGCAAGTCGCGTTCAAGCCGTCACCGCAGGGCGAAATGCTGCTCGCGCGATCCGCCGGGGCCACAAAGCACCCGCGTACAGGGGAAGAAATCTTCGCACATCCGCTCGGTGAACCGATGCCGTCAACATCCCCGCCGGGCGACCGACGTAAACTGCTCGCCGACTGGATGACCGCGCCGCAGAATCCGTTCTTCGCCAAGAACCTGGCGAATCGCATGTGGGCTCATTTCCTCGGCCGCGGCATCATCGAACCGGTGGACGACGTGCGACTCACGAACCCCCCCAGCAATCCCGAATTGCTCGACGCACTGGCCAAGCACTTCATGGAGTCAGGCTTCAACACACAACAACTCATCCGGACGATCACCGCCTCGCGAACGTATCAGCTTTCCGCGCAACCCAACCCGACGAACGCACGGGACGAGCAGAACTACTCGCGCGCCTTGCTCAAGCGACTCGACGCGGAAGTCCTCTTTGACGCTGTCTGCCAAGTGACCGGCGTTCCCGAAAAGTTCAACGGCATGCCAGAAGGCTATCGAGCGATCCAGCTTTGGGACAGCCAAGTCAATCACTACTTTCTGAAACTCTTCGGCCGCCCCGTCCGAGCCACCGCCTGCGAATGCGAACGAGCGACCGAACCAAGCGTCTCGCAAGTCCTGCACGTCCTAAATTCGCCCGAACTGCAAGCGAAGTTATCTCACGAAGCGGGCAGCATTGCGCGGCTCGTGCGGCAACATCCCAGCGACGATGCCCGCCTCGTCGAAGAGTTGTACCTGACAATCCTCAGCCGCCCGCCAACGGACTCCGACAAGTTGGTCGCCGTGAAATACCTGCAAGAACACGCCTCACAACGCCGCGCCGCTGCGGAAGACTTAGCGTGGAGTCTGCTCAATACACTCGAATTTGTCTTCAATCATTAGACCTACAGCGCTAGATTGCCATTTTTCGTCGCTGAATTCGCCAGAATTCAGACATTTTCGAGCTGAATGATCTGAAGTCTGGCGACTTCTGCTACGGTCTATCGCTGTAGGTTTAGTTCGCAGTTTTGCCTACAGGACAGCGATTCTCGTGGTACGATGCCGGTCGAACTCGGAACTTCAAACGTCCGGAAACCAATCAAGCATGACTCTGCAAACTTTTCGTGAACTTCTGACGGCGTCTCCGTTCAAGGCATTCCGATTAGTGATGTCGAGCGGTAAGAAATATGAAGTCCGTCATCCAGAAATGGCGCTCCTGACTCGCTCGGACATTTTGGTCGGCGTTGACATTGCCGAAGATGGGGTGCCCAGCGAGTTCAAAATCTGTTCGCTGCAACACGTCACGAGCATCGAACCACTGAGCCGCTCGACGGGAAAACGAGGCTCGAAGAAATGACGCTCGCAACTCGTTACACCAAGATCGCGATCTGGTCAACTTGTTGGTGAGCGTGAATTGATGCGGAGACTCAAATGATGATCGCCACCCAAGAACAATTCGTTCTCGACGAGCACGGCAATCGAACGGTCGTGCTGATGGATATCAAGCGATACTTTGAATTGTTGGAAGCTCACGAAGAGCTTGAAGCCGTACGGGCATTTGATGCCGCGAAGACTTCAGAGGACGAGATAATTCCGTTTTCTCAGGCCATCCGCGAAATCGAGGCTGAATTGACGGGGAGCATCGACTCATGACCGTGCAAACTTTTCGAGACCTGTTATCCGCTCGACCCTTCCAGCCGTTTCGGTTGGTGATGTCCAGCGGCGAAAAATACGAAGTCAAGCATCCGGAAACCGCCATGCTGATGCGAACCGATATTATGGTCGGGATTGACGAAGCCCGAGATGGCCTTCCGACTCGTTGGAAGGTTTGTTCGTACCGCCATGTGACGGCGATTGAGCCCGTTGATATTCCCGTTGGCAAGCGACGGAAACGCTAGACTTTATTGACTCGCGACTCGAATCAAGGAATTCTCCCATGTCCTCCTCCGCTCGATTCTGTGACGGCGTGAATCGCCGCGATTTGTTGAAGGTGGGGTGCGCGAGCACGCTGACGGGGATGCTCTCATTGCCGGAGTTGCTGGCTCGGCAGGCACGGGCGGCGGACTCGGCCGCCACGCGAGACAAGGGCAAGGATGACGTCTCGCTGATCATCCTGTTTTTGAAGGGCGGGTTGAGCACAATTGACACGCTCGACCTGAAGCCGGACGCGCCCCCAGAATTTCGTGGCGAGTTCAATCCCATCGACACCAATGTGCCGGGGATGCAACTCTGCGAGCACTTGCCTCGGCTGGCAAAGCAAGCGAATCAGTTCGCGTTGCTCCGCTCGCTGACGCATCCGAACTCGGATCACGGCGGGGCCGACCACTACATGCTCACGGGGTACGCGCCATTGCCGGGATTCAATCCGAATCTCGTGCCGAACAATCAGCGGCCGGCACATGGCTCGATCGTGTCGAAGGTGCTGGGGCCGCGCGGTGCTGTGCCGCCATATGTCTGCTTGCCGAAGATGCACCCGTCGGCCGGATCGGCATATCTCGGTTCGGTCGCCGCGCCGTTTGTGGTTGAGGCGGATCCGAATGCTCCGAACTTCAGCGTGCCGGATCTTGTGCCGCCGGTCGTCGTCGATGGGACTCGCCTGAATGACCGCCGCGGCTTGATGCGGCAAGTCGATCGCTTTCAGCAGTCGAGCGAAGTCGCCGCGAACTCGAAGGCCCGCATGACGTCTGCCTTCCGGGACAAGGCATTTGATTTGATCACCTCACCCGCCACGAAGGCCGCGTTCGACATTCACTCCGAGCCGGACAAGTTGCGCGACGAATACGGCCGCCACTCGCTCGGACAAAGCCTGCTGATGGCTCGTCGTTTGATCGAAGCGGGAGTTCGCTGCGTGACCGTCGATCACTCCAACTGGGACACGCACAACGACAACTTCCGAGTCTTGAAGAACGAACTCCTGCCGCAACTCGACACAGGGCTTCCCGCGTTGTTGCGAGATCTGACGGATCGTTTGCTGTCGCAGAAAACGCTCGTCGTGGTGATGGGTGAATTCGGGCGAACTCCGCGAGTCAACAACAACGCTGGCCGCGACCACTGGGGTCCGGCCAACTGCATCCTGCTGGCGGGAGGTGGTATTGCCGGAGGCACAGTCATTGGCGCGACTAATCCGAAAGGCGAGAAGCCCGCCAGCGATCCACGCAGCCCAGAAGACCTCACCGCCACGATGTGCCACTGTCTGGGCATCGATCCCGAACACGAGTTCTACACGCCGGAAGGCCGCCCGGTGAAAGTGGTCAACAACGGCAAAGTGATCGGCGAGTTGCTGGCGTGAAGGTTCGAGCCGCCGTTTCAACGGATGTTTGGAGAGGTGAATCATGCCGATGCACAACTGGAGTCGGGTGAAAGCCGGGACGTTCCACAATTTTCACACGCTTTGGATGGCGAATATCACGAATCGGCTCAACGCGGGATTGTTACCGGCCGGCTATTTCGCCATGGCCGAGCAATACATCGGCCGTCCAGAAACCGACGTGGTCACGCTGCAAACCGCGCCGTGGACCGGATCACAAACCGATCACGCGGGTGGAATCGCCGTGGCTCCGGTGCGGCCAACGACTCGGTTTGTCATGTCGATGCCACACGATGTCGAGCGGTACGCTCGCAAGGCCAACCGGATCGCCGTCCATCATGAATTGGGCAATGTTGTCGCCGTGATTGAGTTGGTCTCTCCCGGCAACAAAGACCGCAAGCAGTCGTTGCGGACATTCGTCGACAAGGCCATAGATCTGATCCAACAACAAGTGAATTTGCTGATTATCGACCCGTTTCCGCCGGGCAAACATGACCCACGAGGAATCCACGGGGCGATTTGGGAAGAGCTGACTGACGAATCATTCGCATTGCCGTCAGACAAGCCATTGACCTTCGCCGCATATCAAGCCGAACCGATTCAGACCGCGTATGTCGAACCAATCGCGGTGGGAGACGAGTTGCCGGAAATGCCTCTGTTCCTGGATGCCGATTGCGGCATCAACGTGCCGCTCGAAGAGACTTATCAAACGACCTGGAACGTCCTGCCTCGGGAACTCCGGCAATTGCTGGAATCGGGGAGTTCCTAGAAGCGGTTTCAAAACCGACAGTAGCCGAATTCGTGAGAATTCGGTTGTTTGTTTGGTTTCTCGGCAAATTCCGAACTCTCACGAGTTCGGCTACGTTCTGATCGGGGTTTTGAAACTGCTTCTAAGGAATTTACCATGATCGAACACCACAGCGGTTGGACGCGACTTGTCACAGTCTTATGTCTCTTGAGTTTATTGTCTGCTGGCCCGTTGCGAGCCGAACTGCCTGGCACGGCGTACATTTTTCCTGCCGGTGGGCAGCGCGGCGCGACGGTCAACGTTCGTATTGGCGGCCACTTCTTGTACGAGAAGGCCGATTTCACATTGACCGGGCTTGGCGTCGAAGCCAGTTCGCACGTCGAACGAACCAAGACATTGTGGATCGAAGGGCCGGTGATTCCGCAGCCGGCATCGCAGCAGAAAGAGGATTATCCGAAGGACTACGCGGCTCAAATCAAGATCGCGGCCGATGCTCCGGAGGGCGTTCGATTCTGGCACTGTGCGACATCGCAGGGGATCACTCCGGGGATGCGTTTTGTCGTCGAGGACTTGCCGGAGGTGATCGAAGACGAGGCGGATCGCACTCCCGTCGCGACCCCCGTCACGCTGCCGGTCACGATCAACGGCCGCATCTTTCCGCGCGAAGATGTGGATGACTGGTCGTTCGAGGCGCAGTCCGGACAAGTCATCACCTGCGAGGTCAATGCCGCGCGGCTCGGTTCCGGATTGGATTCGCGGCTGGAGGTTCTCGATCCGCACGGGCGAGTTCTGGTCGAGAACTCCGACACGTTTGGATTGGATTCATTTGTCCGCTTCACTGCTCCGGAAGCGGGCAAGTACGTCGTGCGGATTCACGACATTCGCTTTGAAGGTTTGCAGCATTACGTTTATCGCCTGACGATCTCGGCCGGAGCGTGGCTCGACCGCACGTACCCGCTCGGCGGTCGCCTTGGCAAGACGGTCCGGTTTCAACTGTTCGGAGCGAACTTGCCAAGCGATCGGATCGAGTTCGTAGTACCGCCTTCAGGCGATGCTGCATCAATACCGTATGTGACTGCTCTGGAGATTCCGCATGCTCTGGGGATTCCGCCTAAAGGCGAGACTATGAACGTGCGGTTTGAGACCGACGACTTGCCGGAGCAGCTCGAATCCGAACCGAATGACGAGCCGGCCCAAGCCCACAAGATCGAATTGCCGAGCGTGCTCAACGGCCGCATCGAGCGGCCCGGTGATGTCGATCATTGGACATTCGACGGCAAGAAGGGAGAGACGTGGCAGTTCGATCTTCGCGCCAGCCGGCTGGGCTCGGCGCTCGACGGCGTGCTGACACTGCTCGACGAAAAAGGGCAGCAGATTGCGACAGCCGATGATTTGAGCAACGGCCAAACCGATGCGGTTCTCACTACCACGTTACCGGCGGACGGGAAATTCACGCTCAAAGTGGAAGACCGATTTCGTTCGCGTGGCGGGGCAGAGTTCGCCTATCGCGTGCGAATCGTTCGCGTGACGGACGCAGCATTGCGACTCTCAACGCCGATCGACGCCATCACACTCTTGCGCGGTGGCGAGACACGCATCAAAGTTCTGGCCGAGCGGCCTCATGGATTCACTGACGAGCTGTCATTGGAGATTGAAGGCCTGCCGGAAGGGGTCACGGTCACTGGAAACAAGTTGGGCAAAGGACAAAACCAAGTGGATGTCGTGCTCAAGGCGATCGACACGGCGAAGGTTGCGACGAGCCGCTTGCGAATCGTCGGCAAGTGGAAAGTTGGTGAAGAAGAACGCTCGGCCGTCGCCGCCATTCAGCGGTCGGTCGGCGAACCGGAGTCAACCGAACTGTTACTGCGAGTCGGCGTGCCGACGCCATTCAAGCTGAAGGGAGTCTTTGAAACGAAGTTTGCTCCGCGCGGAAGCGTGTACGTCCGCAAATTCCGCGTCGAACGCAATGGCTTTGCGGGTCCATTGACGATCGAAATGGCGGACCGGCAGGCTCGGCATCTGCAAGGAGTCGCGGGACCGACGCTGTCACTTGCGGCCGACGTGTCGGATTTTGAATACCCGCTCACACTGCCACCGTGGATGGAGATTGGCCGCACCAGCCGTTCGTGCGTGGCGGTCATCGGCGAGGTCGTCGATCCGGACGGCAGCCGGCACATCGTCAGTCACACGTCGCAAAATCAAGACGATCAGGCGATTGTCCTCGTCGATCCAAACAGATTGAGCCTCGACACGACTCAACGAACCGCACGGTTCGTGGCCGGTGGAACGGCTCGCATTCCGTTCCGAGTCAGCCGCGGCACCGGCCTGCATGGCGCAGTGCGAGTGGACGTCGTGTTGCCAGAGCACGCTCGCGGCTTTTCGGCCGACCCCGTTGAGATTGCAGCGGCGGCTGGAACTGGCGATTTGATTCTGCGATTTTCCAGCGAATCAATGATGACGGAACCAACGAGCGTACTCAGACTGCGCGCGTCGATGCTCGACGAACGGAGCTTGCCAGTCGTCGACGAAATCGACATTCGAGTCGTTGATGTCCCGTAAA